>DATJFP010000011.1 GCA_035495615.1 Verrucomicrobiia bacterium
GCCGCGAGAATCACGGCAATCACGGCCAAGGCTACGACGATCGGGATGTGATAGATGTCTGTGACGATCATCTTGATTCCGACAAAGATCAGGATCGCTCCCAGGCCGTAATGCAGGTAACGAAAAATCTTCATCATGCCGGCCAGCGCGAAATAAAGCGGCCTCAAGCCGAGGATTGCAAAAACGTTCGAAGTATACACAAGGAAGGAATCCGTCGTCACGGCCAAAATGGCCGGGATGGAGTCCACGGCGAACACGATGTCCGTCGTTTCCACGACAATCAGGACAAGCAGCAGCGGCGTGGCCCAGAACCGGGCATCGCGCTTAACCCAAAATTTTTCGCCTTCGTAGTTTTCAGTCATGGGCACGAAACGGCGGAAGCCTTTGACGATGGCGTTCTTTTCGGGCTCGATCTCCTTATCGTCTTCCTTGAAGAGCTTGAAGCCCGTGTAAACGAGGAATCCGCCGAAGACATAAATGATCCAATGGATGGCCTGAATGGCGGCAACGCCCGCAAAAATAAAAATCGCCCTCATGACCAGGGCGCCGAGGATGCCCCAGAAAAGGACGCGGTACTGCTGCTCGGTCGGGACTTTGAAATAACTGAAGACGAGGACGAAAACGAACAGGTTATCGACGCTGAGCGAGCGCTCGAGAACATAGCCCGCGAAAAATTTCATGGCCGCGTCCGAACCCAGCTTCCAGTACACGCCCAGATTGAAGAGCAGCGCGAGGACCGTCCAGAAAACGCTCAACCAGATCGCTTCTTTAATTTTGATTTCTTTGGAAGCGCGGTGGAAAAGGCCCAGATCCAGGACCAGCATGAGGATAACGAAGACATTGAAGCCGATCCAGACTGCCAGCGAGTGATGCGGGTGGATCAGAGGCGCCGCTGTCGTGTGCATGATTCCTCTTTGGAGTTAGATATCCCGCCCAATGGCCCGCGCGATGTTGCGCAGGTCTTTCATCAGCTCGTCGAAGATCTCGGGCAAAAGCGCCTGAGGCCCGTCGCAAACCGCTTCTTCCGGCTTGTCGTGGGTTTCGACGATGAGGCCGTCGGCGCCGGCTGCGACCGCGGCCCTGGCAAGAGCCGGGACAAACGCCCTTTTCCCCGCCGGATGCGACGGGTCGATGACGACGGGCAGATGGGTCTCGGATTTCAGGACCGGGACTGCCCCGATGTCGAGCGTGAAGCGGGTCGTGGTCTCGAAGGTGCGGATCCCGCGTTCGCAGAGGATGACGCGATGGTTCCCCTGCGAGTAGATGTACTCGGCGGCCATCAAAAACTCTTTGATGCTGTTGGCCATGCCCCGCTTGAGAAGGATGGGCTTGCGGGAAAGCCCCACCTCTTTCAGAAGATTGTAATTCTGCATGTTGCGGGCGCCGATCTGGATAATGTCCGCGTAGCGCTCGAAAAGCGGCAGGTCGCGCACGTCCATCATTTCCGTCACAATCAGAAGGCCGGTCGCTTTTTTCGCCGCGGCAAGATATTTGAGGCCGATCTCGCCGAGTCCCTGGAAATCATAGGGCGAGGTACGCGGCTTGAACGCGCCGCCGCGCAGGACGGTCGCGCCGGATTTTTTCATGAGCCGCGCGAGCTTCATGATGCGTTCCTGTGATTCCACGGTGCACGGGCCCGCCATGATCACGACTTTCTTGCCGCCGATCACCACGTCCTTTCCGAGGTCGAAGGTGCTGCCCTGATGGCGCGATTCGCGGGACACCATCTTGTACGGCTTCTGGATGTCCATGACCTTCTCGACGCCGGGAAAGGCTTCCAGCGGCTGCAGGCGGACTTCGGCTTCGTCGCCGATCACGCCGATGATCGTGCGCTCAATGCCCTTAGAAACGACGGGCTTCAGCTTCAGTTCTTTGATTTTGGTGACGACGTGGTCAACTTGCTTTTTCGTGACTTCGGCTTTCAGAACGATGATCATTTTTACCTTTCTTCATGGGGACAGGTCTTAAGACCTGTCCCTGCGTCATATATTAACGCAATTCGAGATTCACTTTCACGGCCACGGCATTGCCGATGGCCTTGTGGTTGCAGGATTTCATCAGCTCGTAAACGCGGTCGGCGAAATTGAAATCGGAAATCAGCAGTGTGACCGGCTCGGCCGACGTGACGGACCAGCCCTGGCCGCTGCGGGTGACGCTGAGCTTGGCGGCAAGCGGCTTCTGCACGCCGTTCAGGGTGATCATGCCGGAAGCCGTGACTTCGCGCGTCTCGCCGGCTTTCCAGTCCGCGAAAGCGCCGCCCAGTTCGAAATGATCGAAGGCGATCGTCACCAGGCCGAGATCGGGCTTCATGCTCTGAAAGAAAAGGCTCAGGATCCGGTTATTGCGTCCGGGCACGCCGGTATCCAGCGAATTGACGTCCAGAACCATGTCCAGCCGTTCGGGGCCATTGGGTCCCAGCTTCAAAGCGCCCAGATATTCGCGGAAATAGCCAAGCACACTGGCGGTCTCATTCTTGGCGACAGTAAAGGAAACTTCCCCGGTGCCCAGGGTCACGGCATAGGAAGCACTGTCCGCGGCCACGGCCTGGGACAGCTCGGCCTTCTTGGCATAATAAGCCGTATGGGCCGCGTAGATGTCGCCCAGCGGAAATTCGCCGGGAACAAAGGCGGGATCCGTATTCAGGTTTTCCGGAGCGTTATGGAAATGATCGGCGGCCGTCGTGGGCACCTGGGCCTGCGCCAAGGCAAGGGACGGGCAAAGAAAGAACAAACTCAGGATCAAGGTCATGGGTTTCATGGGCTCTCCAGGACTGGCGGAACATCCGGTGCTTTTGTTATAACTTCCTGTGGGATATGGGATTGTAAGTCGCAGGATTCTAGTCCTTTGCGGGCTTTCAGGCAAGGGCTTTCCTGTCCCCCGCTTCCATGAGGGCCAGGTGCTCGAGGAAATAGTCCCGCAAGAGACGGGTCGAGCCGTCGGGGAAACGAACGTAAATCATGTTTCCGGCATTGGTTTGATAACAGTACTGGCGGATCCAGTCGGCGGCGTTGTCGCCGGGTTTGAAATGCTGGGAAACGTAACGCCTGACCCAGGGCAGGGTTTCGGAAGGTTTGCGGTAAACACCGTCGGTAATGACCTCCAGGTCCGCATTTTTGAAATATTCGATGATGAGATTGAGCTTGTTGAGTTCCGGATCCGCGGTTTGCGGCACCGGACGCTCGGTTGGAAAAATGCCCGGGAAGTATTTATAAGCGGCAAAAGCAGCGGCGGATAAAACCGCCAGCAGTACTCCCAGGCGCACTCCGCGTAAAAAGTCCTGTTTGCTCATGCTCGCCTCTCATGGAATTATCGGCAAAATCCGGGAATCCCTGCCGGTCCAAATGAGAGCGGACAATACCGGCGTTTCGGAAGGGCGTTATTCATGAGGGTCTTCCTGAATAACGCCCTTCCGGCCAGGTTTACGGGACAACGGTTCCGTCGGTTGACGACGTGCCCGTTTGGCCGTCCGTCATGGACTCTTGGCTTTCAAAGAACGAATTTCCGCTGCCGCCGACATCGCCGTCGGTCAGGGAGCTGACTTCATTGATCGGTTTGGGGGTTCCCCGCGCGTCATCATCGGTAGCGTAGCCCATGCTGCCGAACGTCATGAGAATCGAGAGGGCCCACACGAGCATCATCATTTCTTTCATGATTTTCTCCTTGTTGCTTTATTGAGTGAACTTCCTCACTCAATCCTTAGTGTATAGGCCGCTTGTAAGAATATCAAAACTAACATCGAAAAAGCGCCAGATCTTTCAGAGGGTTAAAAATCTCGCGTATTTTTCATAACCCTTTATTTCAATGTGACTTGGGAAATCGAAAAAAATGCGGGAAGGGCAGAAAAAATTTTTTTGGGCAGGATAACTTTTGACGCTTTTTGACTATTTCAAGCTTACTGCGCCGGTCCGGAAGCAGGCCGGAAATGGGTACTTTCGAAGATTTTGTCCGCGGATTCGGGTAAAAACCCCTGAAAAAGACGGCCGTCTTTTGCCGGATAGCGGCGGGCGAATTCATAATAACAGCCGGGGATGGTTTCTTTGCGGTCCGCGAAATCCGTGGGAACCGGATAAGCCATCGTGGAGGACTGCTCGAGAAAAACCCGGGGATTTCCTTTGATTTCCCCGCCCGAGGCATTCAGGGCATAGCCGAGCCCTTTGATGAAAACGTTCAAAGCCGCAAGATCGGGAAAGGTCTTCAAGCCGTTGAAAAAAACCGTGAAATGATTCACCCGGAAACCGAACGCCGCCATCCATGCGGCATACTCGCTTTCCTTCAAAAGCTCCTGGTATTCTTTCCAGGAAAGACGCTTCCACGGAACTCCGGAAACAAGGAAACGTCCATCGCCTTCGCGCCCCGGCGGTACCTGGTCCACCAGACCGCGCACGGTCTTTTGAAGGGACGCCGAACATTCCCCTACTTTGAGCTCGCTGATGAAAATCTTGGGCTTGTCCGGATCCGGATGTTTGAAATAGCGGGCCTTCAATTTCTTGTCCTTGAAGTCGTAGGCTTCCCCGGCATCCCGGTAACCCAGCGCCATGAACGGCGCGGCCAGAACCGGAAGCCCGACCTTGGGAATGTCGAAAGTACGGAAAGCCACGTGGTCGTTCACGATCTTTTCCCCGCGCTGTTCCAGCGCCTTGTGGATGACGCCCGCCTGCTTGTTCATGGACGCATAGTCTTCCCAGAGTTGCTGCAGCAAAAGGTCCACGGGGCCCATCATCGCCTCCCCAAGCCTTCTATATATAGTAACCGCATCAATCCTCCGAAACCCGTTTCCGGAAATTTTTCAGCGAATTAAACGGGATGTCCACGACCAGCCTGTTGACGATGGCCGCGGGAATATGGCCGCCGGCGTCCGCGTGCTGCTGCACGTAAATCTCCGTGCCTCCGTCCGGAAGCGGCGTGAACCGCCACACGCCTTTCAAATAAGGCATGCGCACTTTGTCCGGCTGCGGCGGCAGCACGTCCGTGACCGCGGAAATCGCGAATTGAACGCCGGCGTTCTCCCCGGGCGTCCGGGCGCGCAGATAAACCGCGTCGCGGTTGGAAACCGGCCAGGGCATGTCGAGCGCCATGTACATTATCTTGTCGGCATCACTGCGGGATTCCAGGAGCCGCGACTCTGAACATTGGTGGAACCATCTGACCGCGCCCGTGGGATCTTCGTAATAGGCGACCGCTTTCTCGATCGGGACCTTCACGTTAACCGTGGCTTTGTATTCCAGGATCGGAGAACCATCCACCGGGCGGACATAGACCGTAATGCCGTCCTGGTTTTTCCGGAGCTGCCAGGGATGCTCCTCCGCCGCCGCGTTTTGCGCGAATAGCGCGAATGCGGCCGCCATGATCACGATGATTTTGCCGTTTTTTTCCAAGTGAAAAGACCCCGCGTTTCAGCGCAAATTTCAGGCGCCGGTTTCTTGTTGATTCTGCATCCAGTTTTTTCCGCCCATGACGCGGGCAATCAGCATGCTGACGACATTGGAGCCCACGGCGTTGACCGCGGTGGCCGGCGGGTCCACGAGCGTGCCGACCATGGTGATGATCGGAAGCGACTCGGGAGGAAATCCGTAAAGCGTCACGATCAAAAGCTCTCCCAAAAATCCTCCGCCTGGAATTCCGATCATGACCACGCCGCTCAAGACGCCCACGCCCACGGCGGTCGCATAGGTGGCCAGTCCGGAAAAAGGCCGCCCGTAAAAACTAAAAAGGATGGCGATTTTCAAAATACCTGAAAGGCAAGTCCCGTCCATGTGGATCGTCGCGCCGACCGGTATGGCAATCCGGCTGATTTCTTTGGGCACGCCGATCTCGTCCGCGGCCTGCAGGTTGACCGGCACCGTGGCCATGCTGCTTCCCGTGCCCAGCGCGGTCATCGAGGCCAGTGGGATTTTCGACCAGAACCTTTTGAACCCTTCCCTCCCGCCGGCCAGCCAGGCATATGCCGAGAACCCGAGGAAAAAATACGCGATGGAGAACGGATAATAAAGAAGCACGGCGCGCAGGTAGGACTGCATGAGCTGCGGCCCGAACACGCCGGTCAGGTAAGCGAAATAAGCGGCCAGGCCCACGGGCGCATACAGCATGATGAGCCCAATCACTTTGACCATGACTTCGCTGCCCGCGGCCAGGAATTCACTGAAGGGCCTGGATTTTTCCCCGAGAGAACAACTGGCAAGCCCCACCAGCATCGAAAAAAAGATGAGCGGCAGCATGTTTTTCTTGGAGAGGAGGTCGGAAAAATCCTTCACCGTGAAAGCGCCCACGAAATCGACAGAACCTTCCACAGGAGCCGGGGCCGAGGCCAAGGCCACGGGCGCGGTCATGGGCGGGAACAGCTTGACGCCGACGAGCATGAGCACCGTGCTGAGGATACCTGTCGCGGCGAAGAGCAGCAGCATCCACAAGAGAATGCGTCCCAGTTTACGGAGATCGGTCATGGCCGCGACGGAGGAAGCGATGGAAAAAAAGACGAGCGGCACGACCGCGGTAAAAAGAAGATTCAGGAAGATGTCGCCGAGAGGCTTGACCATCGCGGCGCGGTCTTTGAGGAAAAATCCGGACGCGCTTCCCAGCGTGATGGAACCGAGAAGGATCAGCGGAAACGCATAATGCTTCAGGACGCCGCGGCCGGGCGCGCATGTTTTTTGCACGCCCTTATTATCCCCACGGGGCGCAAACATGCAAGCGAATCATCCGCGGCGGAAGCTTACGCGGTTTTTTTACGGCAAAGCACCGCGTCCAGGGAAAATTGCCCGGGACCGCCCAGGATGAGCAGCAGCGCGATGCTTGCGAAAAGAAGAGCGGGCTGATACGCCATGCCGCCGGGAGACATGCTGACAAACGGATCGCCGTGGGAGAGATGAAAGTAAACCGCGTAGGCCATGGTGAACAAAAGACCCAGGGAAGCAAGCGGGGTCAGAAGCCCGAGAATCCATGCCAGCCCTCCTCCGAATTCGGAGAGCGCGGCAAGCGCCTGGAAAATGCCGGGTACGTGCGCTTCAGGCCCCATCCACTGGAAAGGATGCTGGATCATGGGCCGGCCGTAAGACATGAACGCGGCACCGGAAATCACCCGGACGAGGAGCAGGGCCACGGAAACGCGGCGGCTCGCCATCGGCGGCGAACAAAGGAAAGTTTTCATGGGTCCTCCTCCGCTCTAGGCGGACGTTTGGCTGGCCAGATGCCCGAGCAGGTCTTTGTTGGTGGGAAATTTTTGGAGCTGTTCGATGAGCGCCTGGGCGGCTTCCACGGGATTGAAGGTGGCAAGAACGCGCCGTATCTTCCGGACCAGTTCGAGTTCCTTGGGATCGATCAGCAGCTCTTCCTTGCGCGTGCCGCTTTTCGAGATGTCCACCGCGGGAAAAATCCGCCGGTTGGAAATTTCGCGGGAGAGGACGATTTCCATGTTGCCCGTGCCCTTGAACTCTTCGAAGATGACCTCATCCATGCGGCTGCCCGTCTGGACCAGGATCGTGGCGAGGATGGTCAGCGACCCGCCGTTTTCGATTTTGCGGGCCGAGCCGAAAATGCGCCGCGGAATTTCGAGCGCGCGCGCGTCCACGCCGCCGGACAGCGTCCGGCCGCTCGAACGGCTTTCGGCATTATGCACGCGGGAAAGACGCGTGAGAGAATCGATGACCACCATGACGTTCGCGCCGTCGGCGGCTTCGCGGTAAACCTGCTTCATGAGCTCGCTCGCCGTTGCGATGTGATGATCATAGGATTCGTCCGACGAAGACCAGCGAACCTCCGCGCCCGTCACCTTGCGGCGGAAGTCGGTCACTTCTTCAGGGCGTTCGTCGATCAGCAGGCAATAAAGCTTCACCTGCGGGTAAGCCTTGGCGATGGCCTGGCAGATGTGCTTCAGAAAAGTCGTTTTGCCGGAACCTGGAGGCGCCACGATGAGCCCGCGCTGGCCCATGCCGATCGGACAGATGAGGTCCATGGCGCGCATGGTGAGTTCCGTGGAGCCGTCTTCCAAACGGATGCGCGGGGAAGGATCGATGGCCGTACTGCCCAGAAACCGGGCCTCGCCTTCGTCCCTTCTCGGGGCGGCGGGATGACGCGGGCCTTGCCGAAAACCCGAGGGATCGGGACGGCCGCGATGGGAATTCTGGGAATGGTGTCCCCGCCGGGGGTCAGGAGGACGGTGAAAATTTCTCATATTTCAATCAAAAGTCAGCTAGGAGCGGGATTCGATCAGAATCAAATGGTAACCGAATTGAGTTTTGACAGGCCCGTGAGTTTTGCCTACTTCTTTGGAAAATACGACCTCGTCGAATTCCCTCACCATCTGGCCGGGGAAAAACGTCCCGAGATCCCCTCCCGATTTTCCGGAAGGACAAAGGGAATGTTTTTTCGCAAGATCGCTGAAGCTTGCGCCGCCCTCGATCTGCTTCTTGAGATCGAGACAGCTTTTCTCGTCTTTAACCAGGATGTGGCTCGCTTTGGCTTTGGTCATGATGTGCCATTGTACCGAGGGTGCCCGGTCGGGAGCAAGCGATTTTTGGTGAATCGAAGGTTATAGCAGCGCTGAAAGGAGCGGAGAAATACGGGGGTTACGCGGAAGCCTTGAGCACTTCGTTGGCGAAGAACTGCGTGGAAAGAAGTCCCGCGAGGGTGCTTAAAGAAATGCTGACCGACTGCGGCCCGGAAAAATTAAAAATCCGGCCGTCCTGATATTGCGCGAACAGCGCAAAATGCTTGAGCAGCGTTCCTTTTAATCTCTCGCCCGGAACTTTGAGCTCGTTGGGATCGTTGATTTCGGAAGCGGCCATGATGCCCACGACCAGCTGGAGCAGCGCGGCATACGTGCGGACGCGCGGGTCGCGCACTTCCGCATCGGCCTCGAGATTCACGTCGAAGAAAAATTCGTTGGGGATCTCGCCCAGCACCGCGGGCGAAATTCCCGGGACAACGCGCTGGTCGCCGATCGGCCGCACCTGGCGGAAGCTGGAAACGCGGCTGAGCCGGGCGCCCAGGACTTCGATAAGGGCCTGGGCATCGGGGCCTTTGACCTGCCCGCGCACGACCATCCTGCCGATGTAGCTTTCCAGTTCCTTGACCGGGTCCGCGTACATCTTGAGATCGGAGGAGGAAGGCAGGTCGAGCGCGACCGTAAATCCTTTGCGGAGGGGCCTCGTCTGCAGGTACGCGCTGAGCTGGCCGAGTAGGAATTCGATTCCCCGCTCGTAGACGTCCTGGGCCATGAGCGATTCACCGCCGTCCGCGACACGAGCGAGGCTGCGAAGCCTTTCGACGAACGCGTCGATTTCGATTTGTTCCTGGTTCAGGACCACCGCCGTCCTTTCGGCCGCTTCGCGCAATTCCGCGCGCGTTGCGCCGCCGTTTTTGCTGAGCACGCGGATCACCTGCTTCGAGGCCGCGAGCGCCGCGTCGGTTTGCCCCTGTCCCCGGAGTTCCGCGGGACGTGCCGCCTGGTCCAAAGCGCCGAAACCTTTCAGCAATTCGAAAAGCAAAAAGGCGTCGTCGAGCGATTTCATGCCCGGCGGTTCCTGGAGATACCGGATTGCATCACGGGCGCGGCCCACGGCGGCCTGCGCCGCGGCGAAATCACCCGCACGCAGCCCGCGCTGAGCGTCGTCGACGTGCTTCAGTGCTTCGTTAAGGGGCGAGGGAAAATTGCGGTTCAAATCGTAGGCCGCGTATTCGAGCGCCTGAAACGCGAACCCCTTCGCCCGTTCCCGCAGCCAATCGCGTATGGCGGCCGCCAATTCTTGCACGCGTTCATTCAGCTCGCCGAAATCTCCGGCCGTCGACGGATGGAATAAAAGGCCGGGAATGTTCATGTCCCGGTTCACGATCCGCTGAAAATTATCCCCAAGCACCTGGAGCGTCGCAGGCTTGGGGTCGACAAGGAAGGCCAGGTTGAATTTTTCCAGCTCCGAAAGCCCCGCGATGAAGCGCTCGATCTCGCCGTCCTCTCCTTTCATCCACCGGTACCCGCGCGCTTCGAAATCCGTGACCATGCCCGCCAGCTTGGCCTGGAGTAATTTCGCATTTTGGACCACGCGCTCGAAGGCCTGCGCCGTTTCCTGCTGCGTGCGCAATTCCGCTTTTCCGGGCGGCTGCAGGGGCGCGACTGTAAAAATGAGCTTGATACTCTTTTGCTTTTTCCCTTCCTTGCCCGCTTTCGGATAATGGACAACACCGTTGGTCGAATCCATGTCCACGAGAAAATATTCGCCGTCGACCTCGCGAATCTGCGCATGATAGCGGGAAACCGTCGGCCCGAGGATGACAAGGTCGTTGTCCGGCGCTTTTCCAAGGCGCATCGGATTGGAGGGCGTGACCGTCTTCGGCCCCGAAACCGGCTTCCGGATATTGTCTTCCCTGACGAGAATGATCGCCGGGCTGCCTTCATGCAGGATCTGAGCGACTTTGAAGGCAACGGTCCCGATGCTGTAAGAATCCACCGTCACCTCGAGAGGATTGACATCCGGAAGGGTGCGCGGCAGTTCCTTCTGCTGCTCCGCGGCTTGCGGCGCGGCCTGACCCAACGGCGCGGCCGGGGCTTCGGGCTCTCCGGGAACAGCGGCCCACTGGCGGGCCTTGGTGTCAAACGTGACTTCCTGCCATTTTGGAGCCTCGTCGGTGCCGATGTTCCTGAAAAAGTGTTTCGTGTAAGTAGGAAGAATGCCCTGACCGATCGATTTCACACGCCGGGGAAGCCCGTTATATTCGTAAGCCGCGTAAACTTTGTTCGCGGGGTCCACGGGAATGCTGCCGACTCTCAGATTGGTTTCCAGGAGGACGCGCCGCGTCGGCTCCAGCTTGAAACGGTCGTTGCGGATTTCCTTGTCTTTCTTCTTTTGGGCAGCCAGATCGTCGTCCGCCGTCGCGAAGGCCACGATCTCGCGCAGGTCCTGATGGTAGAGAAGCGCGTGCTGGAAAAGTTTTCTCATGATGTCGAGAATCTTCTGCGGTTTCAGCTGCGGCATTTTATCCGTCTGGAGCTCGTGCGCGGCGAACGCGATCGAATATTGCTTGTCGATCGCCTCTTCCAAATCCTTGGTCAGCGGGATCACGCTCCTGACGCCGTTGAGGGCCGCGATGCGCGCCCATCCTTCGCCGGACATGACGATCTCCCAATCGTCCGCGCCGCCGCGCCGCCGGATCTGGTTCGGCGCCAGCTCGAAGACCATGCGCTTGGAATTGTGCCGCTTGTGCCCCAGGACTTCATGCACCACGGTATTCTCGAGCTGGTTTTCTTCGGCGAGATTGTCGAACATGACGGTCATGCCCGCGCCGCCGCCCACCATGCTGTCTTCCATGCCCTGATACCCGAAATGGCCCTCTTTGGTCTGCACGACTTCCCATCCCAGAGGCCCCGTGATTTCCCACAGGAGCTCCTGCGGCATTTCTTCGAAGATCCCGAGAAGCTCCTTGAGGTACGGGATAAATTTTTTCTCGAAGTCCTTCCGCGTTTCGATCGGCCGGCCGATGACCAGCAGGACGTTGGCTCTCCGCGCGCGTTCCATGTACCCGAGCAGCTCCGGAAATTCTTTGAGCCGGTCGAGATTCTGCAGCGCGGCCGTTTGTTTTTTTGCTTCATCCGTGTCTTTCACGTAACGCAGGACGTAATTGCGCACTTCCGTCACGAGCTCCGCGCCTTTCGGGATCTTGTCGTCGGAGGGCTTTAATGCTTTCACGAGATCGACGTGCCCGTTTGCGTCGAGGGGCAGCGCCTGGAACTCGGTACCGACGGCGAAGACCTTCTGCTTCACGTCCTCCTGCGCCTCCTGCGGGATGATGATGTCCGCCATGGAATCCACCACGGACGAAAGGTCCGGCTCCGGCGCCGTGAATTGGAGCTCCGTTTTCTGGATGTTTCCTTCGTTCACGATCAGGGTGCCGTTGGTCGAGCCGGCGTCTTCGAGGAAATATTGATTTCCCTTGCGGTAAATAAAGGCATGCAGTTTCGAAACCCGCCTGCTGTCGATCAGGAAATCGGGTTTCACCTCAGTCGAACTGCCGATCGTCAGGCCCTGGCCGCCGTCGGTCAGGACTTTCCGCACCACCACATCTTTACCCAGCAAAATCTGGACTTCCTCGCCAACGAGCCGGATCTTGAAATGAAAGGGACCGATCACAAACACGCGCTTGTCGGTGACTTCGCGCGCTTCCGGACGCCGCGGCGCCGGAATTTCCTCCCGCGGCGCGTCCGTCCTGAGCTCGGATTTCACGAAGCGGTCCAAGCTCTGGAGAAGACGCCCCGGATCCATGGGTCCTTTTTCCCGCTGAGCGCGCATGGCTTCGCGGCGCACGTCCTGGATGAGGGCGACTTCGCGGGACGACATGAAGCTGTGGTAGGGCCGGCCTCCCCTTTCCTGCACCTGGGCCGCATCCTGGGCAAACGTGAGATTATCCCGAATGTCCGTCAGTCTGTAGTTGAGTTCCTGGTCCAGTTTTCCCGCGCTGGAAAGCGCGCCGCGGGTTTTCTCGAGCTGCCGCTGCAGGAAATCGATTCCTTCGGGGATTCCGTGATAGACCGCCCGGCTTAGGGCCATCTTATACCGGTCGAGGCCGTTCCTGAGTTTGTAGTCGGCATCTTCATCCGCGTCGCGGAAGCGCTGGAGCAGCGCCCCGTCATTCAGGTCGCGGCTCATCTCGTCCAGCAGCCGGCGCACGGAGGCGTCGGCCGCGAGTTCGGGGGCATAGTCAAAAACGTCCGCCGCCGCATGGAGAAACAGAGTGGCGCCGGAGCCGTCCTGAAGCGTGCGCGCCCGGAGGGCCTGGAGCAGGCCGGTAAAAACGGCAGGCCTTGTGACCGCAAGGTTTTTAGCGCCTGTCAATTCGGAGAGGACCAGCGACGCATTCGCGCGCTGCTCCGCATCCGGGTCGCCCAGGCGGGCGATCGTGAGAGAAACCAGGTCCTCGCCGAACAGAGGGACAGGACGCACCAAGTCCGCGAAAAGAATATCGCGCAAAGCTTCCATGTCTTCAGCCGTCCCCTTTTCAAGAACCGCGGCAAGGGCGGACTGAGTCTCTCCAAGGGTTCCGGCAGGAGCCGGGAGCTGCGCGGGCGCCGGAATGGGCGCGGGCTCTTCCGGGTTCACTTCTTTTTTGTAACGCGCTTCGAGGAGTTTGAGGAAACGCTCCTGCGGGCTGTCGTCGGCGCGCTTGGCAATGAAGCCGAGGCGGATCGCGGAAAACTGCTTCCAGGGTACGGCTTTCAAGCCGTCGGCGAAACGGATCCGATCAATCAGGCGGGGATCGAATTTGTAAACGTGGTCCAGGACATCGCCGGCATAGGTCGCGTTCGGGCCGAGCCAGAATTCTTCCGGCAGCGGCAGAGGTTCGCGGCTTCCCGCCTTGCGGCTGGCCCTCCAAAGCTCGTAAACCGCGGACGCATCCACGTCGTCTTTGATCTTGAGCTCGAGCTGGTAACTTACCGCAATCCTTTCCAAAGCCTGCTGGCGTTCCGCGTTCTGCTCGACCTCCGCCGGGTTTCTATCGGAAAGGAAGTCCCGCGTGTAATAAAGCTGCGCAGCCGGGCTGCGGAGCACGATCGTGACATGCGCCGCGGCCTGGTCAAACGCTTCGCGGTTCTGCCGGTACAGCCGCTCGAGCCGCTGCAGGCCTTCGACCGAATCGATTTCCACGGCTTCGCCTCTGCGGGCGCGCAGAATCACATCCCGGGCCGCGTCGGGATAAAAGGCATCGATCAAATCCTGCATGTCCCCAAGCCGGTTCGCCGTGTTGTCGTAAAAAAGCCCGGCGGCCCGGATCATGGACGCATGGAAAGGAATGTCTTGGCTCGGATAATCGACGAAATGAATCCGGGCGCCGGTTTCCAGATTAGTCACAAAATAATGAAGGCTGCCGTCGGTCACGCCGGACGTAGAAATGTAAAATTTTTCGGTGCGCGCCTCGCCGAGCGCTGGAATTTGCGATGCGCCAACCGTCGTATGCCCGCTGCGGATCGGCCCTTCCGCGGGCGGCAAAAGCTCCATGATTCTTTCGAGGACGCGGGCCAATTGCTCCGGCGTATGCCCGCGGTCGAGAACCGCTTTGACGTTGATGGCGAGAACTTCCCGCAGCGGCTTTCCGTTCAGCGCGCCGTTTTTGTTCAACTGGGCCTCGATTTCGGCCACCGGCCAGTTAAAAGGGCCCACCGCCTGCACGTCCCGGATACGGGCTTCATACTGCGGAAGCTGGGCGGCCGCGTCCTGAATCGTTCCATCGGGCGACATGATTTCCGTGATTTGAAGCGCCGCCGGCGTTTGCCTCACAGGCACGAGTTCATTCGCCCGCAGCTCAGCTTTTGCAGTTTCCGGAACGGCTTGCGCCGCAGCTTCCCGCGACGCCTTTGTCCTGAGTTCCGGCTTCGCGCCCTCACCCGGCTCCTTGAATTCTTCGGCAACAGGAAGCTCCTCGATTTCGTCCGCAAAGGGCAATCCCTCGGGCAGATGCCCCTGATAACGGCCGAACAGGATCGTGCGCAGCTCATGCGCTTCCGGATCGGCGGCTTCCAGGGCGGCGTCTTCCTGGAGGAAAAAGTCCGCCCACCATTCGTTGTAAGACGCGCGCAGCCGGGCATCGATCAGGGGATCGGTGACAATTCCGATATTGCTGTCATGCCCGGGCACGTTGTAGACATAGTTGACGTGCATGTCCAGCCTGCCGTTGGCTCTCACCGTTTTCAGCGCGTCACGCAGGTCCTCATGGATTTCCTCGATCAGGTCGTCCCGGATCGCTTTCTGCTCGCTGTCGCGGCGCACATTCCAATAACGCCGGATGATGGCTTCCGCGACGTCTTCATACCACTTGTCGATGTCGGCTTCCGCCGTCCGGTCGAGGAGGGCAAAGGAGGCCTTCACTTCTTCCTTCTCCCGCTTGAGCACTTCCAGAAACGCCGGCCAGAAGTCCTGCCTTTTCTGCGCGGCATACTGGGCGTCGTAATACGCCGGAGCGCGGAAAAGAATGGCCCAGGCGCTGCGCCGGCGCTCATAGAATTGCTGCAGAAAAGCTTTGAAGTCTTCACGGTTTTCGTAGCGGTAGCCTTTATCCTGATTTCTGGCGGCGAAAGCCTGGAGCGATTCATGGACTTTATCCGTCATGTAATAGGGGTCGCCGAGATAATTCGGGTCGAGCGTGTGGCCGGTTTCATGCCAGGCCGTGCGCGCGTTGTCGGCCAATTGCAGCAGGATCGCCTTCTCAACAGACCGGTGACGCGCGCGGCCCTTGCCCACCACTTCAAGCCGCGTCAGGCTTGGATTGAGAAGCAAAAGCCCCGGATCGATGCCGTCGAAAACGCCGCTCCACTCCTGCAGTTTTTCCAGCAGGCGCCGGAAATCAGCGCCCCCGTCCTGCTGGGGCGTGTTGAGCAGGACGATCGGCTTGTTGTTCCAGTCAAGCGGAGGCTTGTCCCAGACCCCGGCCGGCTGGGTAAAAAGACTGAGGCGGATATGGTAGCGCTCCGCATAAAAAAGCGCGGCCAAGTCGACCTTGTCTTCGAGTCCCGCATTCGGGAACAGGGCAAGCGCTTCCTGCAGGCTGGCGGCAGCATTCCAGGACGCGGCCTTTTTCTCATTTTCCACGAGCGCTCTTCCGCGGCCGGTTTTCGCATCCGCATCGGTAAGGGTGCCGATCTTTGAAAGGACTTCGAAGCGGTCCGCCGCGAGAGCCTTGCGCAGCGCGGCTTCCCCGCCCAGCTTTCCCTTCAAAGCGTAATAGAGCCGCTGCGCCGCGGGCAGTTCCGCACGGACGTTGCGCTGCAGCAGCAGATAAAGGGCGGGCACCGCGGCCTCCGGAACGTTGGCCCAGGCCTCGGCCGCGCCCGGCTGCCCCAGCGCCGCGGGGACTTTTTTGTAAATTTTTGCAAGGTCGGCCATGATCTCGGCAGGTCTTTTGCCGGCCCATAGCGCGGGATTGGCCAGGGCGGCGCGGGGCCCTTTCGTGATCTGGTACTGAGAGGAGTAATGCAGGATGAATGCGAGACTCCGCCGCAGTTGATTGATCCTCTGCGCCAGGGTCTCCGCCGCTCCTGGCTCAGGAAAAAGCGCGGGGAGTTTATCCTCGATGTCATTCAACGTCGCGGCGTCCTTGTCCAGATTCCCCACGAGACGCGTGAAGCGGTCGCTTTCCATCACGGCCGCGTTCTCGGCATTGAAGCGGGCCAGATCGAGCAGGATCTCCATGGAGCGGTACGGAATCCGGTAGGAAGCGCCGTCCGCCCCTTGAAGGACTTCGATTTCCCGCGCCCGCGGAAGAAATTCTTCCAGAAAATCCAAAGTCAGCACCTGCTCATTTTTCGCATGGGCCAAGGCAGCCACAGCGTCCAGCGCACGCTCGCGTTCTTGGAGGCTGCGTCCTTCCGCGGCAGCGGCCTGCTGTTTCAAACGCTGCACCATCGCCTCCGTGAGCACGCCTTCGGACGCCGGATAAGTGCCGGTTCCCTCAAGAAAGGCCGTGAGCTTCGATTCAAAAGCCGGATCGGCCGCGCGCAGTTCGGATTTCACGATGCCCGCGCGTTTCTGCAGTTCCGTCACAATAAGCAGCGCGCTTTTCGCGGCGCGGATCGCGGCCTCATTCGGCCGGCTGCCTTGCTTGCGGTAGTAATAGGGCTGCGCCGGGTTGCCGAAAAGCTTGTCGTCGATCAGGACTTTGCCGTAAGCGAAAAGATACGGCACGTCGCCGGTCTCATCTTTGGCGCGGATTTCGTCTTCGCGCGCCTTCAGCGACATGAAATCGGCGCGGATGACCAGAAGCTCGGACAGCGCCTGGTTCCATTCGAGCTGCTTCTCCGGCGAATAATTGAAAATCTGGGAATGCCCCGCCTGACTCATGGATTCGCGTGAGATCACACTCATGTCCAGCGAAAGCTGGCTCATGTCCGAGCGCAGGTCCTGCTCGGCTTTGCTTACCGGCCTGCGGACGGGCTTCTTGTTTTGAGGCCCCTCGTCTTCGAGAATGTCCGCGGCGCCCGTTACCTTCAGGCCGGAACCGTAAAGAGACCCGGCATCGCGGTAAACCGCCCACCCGCCGGGATGAATGGTCAAAACGCCGTGGAACCGCGAAACAAAAGGCATCTCCAATTCATCCACCACGTAATTGTTATAGGAGCTGCGCCCGATGCGGTAACTCTGGCCCGGCCGCAGCAGAATGGTTTCTTCCGGGTTCAGCTGCGTTCCGCCTTCGGCCACGCGGGGCGCGCGCGCAGTAAGTTCGAACGTGCCGGTGGCCGGATCTTTCAGGCGAAGCGAAAACAGATTCGTCTCGGCGCGTGTGCCGGACGGGAGCACGGTGACCGTCATGCGCGTGTTCGTGTTGAATTTGACGGGCGGCGACGTATCGCCCCATTGCAGCCGCCTGTCGGCTTTTACCCCCGACCCCGTGTCGCGCAGCTCGGCCTTTTTGTCGATGGTCTCGAACCCGATAGCGACTTCGGCCCCACGAAAAAGCTTGGCCGCTGCGGTCCCGGCCAAAGCTTCGAATTCGGCGCGCGCGGCTTCATCCTTGAAAACCACCGCGCCCAGGTCCGAGAGGTCGAAATTCTTAACCGGCGCATACGGATCGAAATAGCCTTTGTATTTGCGGACCAGCCATTCGCCGCCGTAAAGGCCCGCGCCGAGCCTTTGCATCATGCTTTTTTTGAATCCCAGCGCCATGGGATAATTCTTCTTCAGAAAATAGACCCAGCCTTGGTCAAACGCCCCTGCCATGTAGATGCCGTTGAAGCCGCCGAACTCATAATCTTTCCCCGATTTTACGGCGCCCTCCTGCAGGATCGTAAGCGCATTCCCCGCCGCCCTTCCCGAATAAAAAACGGTGTCGCCGTCGGCGTATCCGGCAAGCGAGGCTTCGCGGCTGCGGGTGGAATTCTCTTTGATCAGCAGAACGATCAGCGAAGCGAAGTAGATTTCGTCGCTTTCGTTTTTCAGGCCGTCCAGGTACTCGCCGAGATTTTGGGGCTGCCGGGGAACACTGAAATCCAGTTTTTTGCCGCTTTGGATCGACGCCAGAAGATCATCGAATCCCGCCTTCAACGAGAGCGACTGCCCCCAGCCCTGCTGCAGGTCCAGAAACTTCACGTGCGCCGACTGCACGGCCTTGCCCAGAACTTCCCGTCCGGTCCGCACGAGATGCCCCCATTCGAAAGCCATGATGGTATCCAAAGCATTCTCGTAATCTCCGTTGAAGACCTGGCGCGTGGCTTCCAGGTAAGCGTTGTAGAGATCGGGATATTTAGCGCGGATGGATTCCATTTTTTCCGGGTGCTCAAAGCCCAGGACCGTGTTTAAATCAAGAGGCTCGGCGGCGCGCAGCTCCGACTTCAGGGCCTCTTGCAGCGCGTCGAACACCGCGTCGCGCGTGAGCGCCGAGGCCTCGAAGCGCTGCCCGCCGTAAATGATTTCGACTTTCTCTCTCGCGCCTGTGCGCGCGAACACAACCGCGCCGATCCTCTTGTCCGCCGTTTCCGGCCATCCGGCAAAAGCGCCGTTCAAGGTGCGCGCCAGCATGCGCGGCGCCTGGCGCGACGCGCGGATGCCTCCGACGACGGCCACGCCGTTCGATCCGCCTTCGGCCTTGCCTTCCACCTCGCGGCCCAGCACGGCCTCGACCGCTTTTTTCAGAGGCGGCACGATCTTGTCCGCTTCGTCCCCGTTTTCGACGAGCGCGCTTTCGCTTCCCGAAAAAAAGCTGAGCTTCGCGGGGCTGTCGATTCCCACGGCGTACACGTTGTTCTGTCCCTGCAGGGCCTGATTGATCGCAAGCGCGAGCTTTGCCGGCGTCATGCCGGTGAGGAGAATGGAATTTTCCCCGATCTTGATCTCGTCCGGATTCTCTCCCTTAAGAACGGCGGGACCGGGAACCGCGGACGTGCGCAGCTCCGCGCGCCGGAATTGTCCGTCTTCGGTGAAAAGCTCCTGAAGACGTCCCAGAGTTTTGTCCAGCGCGCCCGCGGCCATCCATCGGCCGCCCGCGAGGACCGGAAGCAGCTCGTTTTCGAAAATCCGGAAAATCTCTTCCTGCGCGGGACCTGCCAGCCCGGCTTCGGCGCCTGCGAATTTCTCAAAGGCGGCCTTCCGGATTTCCTCCTTGCGCGCGGGCTCCTTGACTTCCTGCAGCGCGGGACCTCCGGCATACCTCAAAAGAAATCTCAAAGGATTCGGCTGAGGCGTTTCGCCCGGCTCGACTTTTTCTTCCTCGACGATGCGCTCTTTCACCGAGGCCGGATAAACCGCGGGATACGAGGCGGCCGCTTTCGAATAGCCTTTTTCGTCGAGCAGTTCGGTCACCGTAAAATCGGCCAGCGTGTTCATCAAGAGACTCGCGGTTTCACCCCAGGCCTCACCCTGCTTCGCGGCCCAAAGGTTCAAGTCCTTCTGGCCCTTGTCGGTGATGCGTCCTTCTTTCTCCGCCAGGATATGCCCGAGCTCGTGGCTGAACAGGCTGAACGCGAGAGGCGGATACAAAAAGTTCACGCTTTCGGCATTGAAGAAATAATCCCCGGCCTTTAGATCGCCCATCGCCTCTTTGCCCACCAGCTTTTCGACAAGCTCCAGATGGGAAGCATCGAGCTTGGTCATGCCCGTCGCTCCGATCAAATCGTCATTCATGACGAAAACGCGGGCGCCGCGGGAAGTGACTTCCTGCAGCAGGGCGCGGATTTCCGGCTCGCCGGCGATCATGCCGTCAAGGGCCTCGCGGACTTTGGGATGGATTTCGCCGAGCCATTTCATGCCGGCCTCATCCGCAGCCCTGAGTTCAACGCGCCGGGGGAGCGCCGCCGTCTGGCGTCCCGCGAGCATTTTTTCCAAAAGTCCCGTGACTTCTTCCGGCCCTTCAGCCTGCGCCACCGCGACAATCAGAGCTTCGGCCTTACGGTTACTTTCCGCGTCTCCCGCGCGGGCGAGAACGTCGCGGATTGCGCGGAACGCCCCGCCCAGCCAAATGCCGGCGCGATAGTGGAGAGCACGCAGGGGATCTTCCGAATCCCGGTCTTTGAGGCCGGACTTCAACCGGCTCTCCACCAAGTTCAGGAAATTTTCTCCCTCCTGTGCCTGCGCGAAATAAGCCACCGCAAAACCGTATCCCCGTCTTGCTTCCGGAGGCAGCGATTCAAAGGGCTTTTCCCAATCTTCGGCCAGAAATGACAGGAGGCCCGCCGTATGCGCCCTGTATTTGGCGGCGGTGACAAAGGCGGTGCCTTCTCTCATATTTTTTTCGAAGCTCCGGCGGGCTCCGGGCACGTCCATCGCCGCGCGCGAGGTCATGAAAGATCCCAGGGTCGGATGCCGGAAAAGGAACGTGAAACCGTTCCACATCGTCCGCAATCCGAATTTCATAACCAGCAGCCCGACAAACATCTGCCCCACCCACAAAATGGAAACCAGAATCTGAAACGGAAGAGGTCCCGCCTTCTGGATCAGCTGCGGCAGGACCAGATGAAAGGCCGCGATTTCCGTCCCGATGATGAGGTAGGTAAAGAAGGCAATGGGCAGAAAATTAAACGTGCGCTGAATCAGCCGGAGAAATCTGCTGTTGCGGATCTTTGCCGGTGCGGGTGTTTTCCCCTGCGTCAAAAAGGCGGCATCCGTCAGATAGGCTCTCAATACCCTTTCTTTCTTCTCATCGGGATAAGATTCGATGCCGCCAAGCTCGAAGCCTTTCGAGAGCGCATAGTCTTCGAGCTGCCCCAGGCTCATGAGCGAAAGCTGTCCCTGGATCTCCGCCCGGCTCCGCATTTCGGCGCGCAGCTCCGATTTCCCGCCTTGGACCTGGGCGATGAAATCCGTCAGCTTCTTTTCGAGGCGTTCGGCCGAGCCTTCGTGCGCCTTCCGGTAATCTTGGCGCTGCGTCGAGGCGAAAAGTTCGTAGGCCCCGTCCAGGTTTCCCTGGATCGCGAGACGCGCGATTATGGCGGCCTCGGTTTCATGAGCGCCGTTGAACAGCTGGAGCGAAAGCATGGGCGTCAGCTCGGCCACGTCCTGTTCCGCGTTTCCGGAAAGCAGGTAAGAGACGTTATTGGTCCAATACTTGCTAAATTGCGCTTTTGTTTTGGTGACGCCGTCGCTTTTAGAGGACTCTTCGATATCGGGCTGAATCACGAAGTCCCGGTAATACGCCGTGACTTTGTCCCAATTCAAATCGTAGGCCCTGGCCAGGAGTTCCGAGTCCCCGCCTTCCTTGCGGTAAGCGCGGTCCGACTCGATCGCGCCGAATTTATCCACGAACATCAATTCCAGCTGCGGCACCAGCACGGGGATGCCTCCGAAATTCACGGTCTCGTAAGTGGAAAGCATCAGATCTTCCGGAAGCTTGTTGATGCCCTTGGTTTTGGTCGGCGGGTAGCGCTCCTGTTCGCTGAACACTTTGAGGAATGCCTCGGGATAAGGGATGTCGTCGCGCAGGCCGTACAGCTCAAAGTCGCTGTGCGCGCGCGAGGCAAAGTCCTGTTTCTTTTCGCGCGCCGCGACCTGCCCCTGCAGCGCCGCCTCCATGCCGGAACCCTTGCCCAGGAGATATTGCACTTCCCCGCGCTCATTTTTTTGCCGCCAGAGCGAGACCGCCAGATAAACCTTTTTCACGAAAAGATCGTCCGAGCCGTCCTCGCCGAGCGGCATCTGGATATCGGCTTTTCTCGTGCTCTGATGCCAGGCCCGCAGGGCCTTGAGCTGCTCCGCGCTCAACTTGTCGCTGACCAGTCCGTTTTCGTCGATGGGCAGGGGCACAAGCACGCCGCCCTCCCCCGGAACGCCGGCCCTGAAAAACTCCCGCGCCGCGGCCACTTTCTCATCCAAACCCGCGGTGCGAAGCTCCGCATGCGGGGCCGCGCGGGCCGCCTGCAGGGCGTCCCACGCCTGGACTTTGACGCGCGCGTGCAGCTGGTCGAGAAGAAGGCGCGTCAGCGCGGGAGCTTCAGCGGCGTTTTCTCCGGCGACCGTGTCGTAAAAACGCAGGAGCATCCCGAGAATGATCGCGCCTCCGCTTTTCTGCATGTCGATCAGGTTGTCGCGAAAAGGCTTGGCTTTTTCCTGGTCGAGCTGCGTGGCCACCCTGTCGATGTCCGCCTCGAGCAGCTTCAGGTAATTCCGGATGACGGTGCCGTCGTTGGTGAAAGCGTCCCAGTCGTGGCTGCCGATTTCGAGATGGGCAGCGTCGAGGTCTTTGGGCCCGGCGATGTAAAAATTTTCCAGGATGTTGACGCCGCGGTCCACGTCCGCATAGCCGTCTTTCCAGAAGGAAAGGAGATAATCAACCGCGCTCTTGACCATGGCCTCGGCCAGGCCCTTGTTATTTTCGCGTAGGGCTTCGCGCAGGCGCGCCTTGAAAAACCATCCGGAAGGAACGAAGTCCTGCAGCACGCCGTAAACGGTCGCGGGCCCCAGGATCCACCACTGCCTCGCGGCGCGGGCCGCATTGCGGAACGCGGTTTCGCCGATCACGCGGAAACGGATGCGCGGCCGGCGGTCCGGGTGCTGCGCGAAATACTGCTCGGCCGCGTCGTAACCCGGATGAAAGGCGCGGAGGCCGAACAGGGGGTAAAGCCCAAGACGCTGCAGCATCTTCCGAATCTCGCGCCTGATAAATCGGCGCAGCGCATCCGCCGCGGCGCCCGGCCATCCCAGCATCCGGCGCCAAAGCGGCACGGCCGGCGCCTGCGCGGACTCAAGCTTCCACCATTTCGAGGCCGGCGCCCTTTCCCCGTCCCACATCTTGAGCACGAGGTCCTTTTCCCGGGTCGGAAAAACCTGGGCATTGCCCTCGCTGGAAAAGGCCTTGTCCAGGTCCAGTTCCCTCACCGCATTCCAGACTTTGGAAGCCTCATGCGTGGGGTCGAGAAAAAGTCCGGCGCGCGAATCCGGAACCTGCGTGTAATCATCCAGCGGCTGTTCCGAAGGCTCGATCGCGTGGCGCAGTTCCGCGCGCTGGCCGGTCTTGGCCGCCGCGCGGAGTTCCGGCTTTTCCGGAACTTCGCGGATAAGCGCGATTAATTTTCCGAGCTTGACGTTCGAATCGCGGAGGCTGGTAAGGCTTGTCCTGTGCTCGGCGGCAAGTTCCCGCGCCGAGGCTTCCGCTTTTCTTAGAGCCAAGAGGTCGCCGTCGTCGAGAAAGCCGGTCTTGTTGAAGACTGCGGAAAACTGCGTGTCGAGAGCCGTGTATTTGTCGGAGATGGAATGGATGACGAATTCCGCGTAATCGATTTCGCCGTAGGCCTCGCCCGCGGCTTTTTCCCAGCGCGCGAGCCAGGCTTCTGTTTTTGCTTCTTCCCCGAACCGCTCCGCCACTTCCCCCGGACTTTCCGCGACCATTTTCCGCGTCACCTTGATGATGCTGAGGCTCTCGGACAATTCCCGCGTCGCGGCTTCCAGTTCCAGAAGAAGCGGCTTGAATTGCGCGTAAACGGCATTGCCGGCCTGGAATGCTTTTAACTTTTGCAGGGTCCTGAGCGTCATCCGCGGAAGAGCGGCCAAGGGATGCTGCGCGAGCGCGGAACTTTCAAATCCGGCAAGGACCGCATTGAGGGTATCGAGATCGACCAGGCCCGGGTACGTCTTGAAAAAGTTCAAGGCATCCATGGTCTGCGTGAAATTGACCATCAAAATCACCTGGGAGAGGAAGAGCCCCAGGTCCACGCCGTCGGCAAGATCGAAATCCGCCCACTTTCTTACGGGGTTCGGGTTAAAGGCGGCCGCGTCGGTGCGAAGTTCTACAAGAAATTGCCGGAGCGTCTGGCCCGTCGCCTCGTACGGCTGATCCAAATCCACCCGCATTTCGGATTTCGGTGCCGCGGCCGGCGGCGCAAAGGTCATGCCCGAAGCCGCCAGGCCGTCCGGGCCCCACGAAAAGCGGGACGAGAATGAGCCGGGCGCGATTTGACCCGCGGTAAGGTCCGCGAGCGTCGCGGGCAGGAGCAGCTGCATGATGTTTTGCTCCGAGAGCTGATTGCGGGACTTGAGGTCTTTCAATCCGGCAATGAATTTCTCGACGCGGCCGGCCAGCGCGTCGCGGTCTTTGTCGTGCGTCTTTTCGTCCATGAAGACCGTGTGGTCCGCCGCTTCATCGAGACGTCCGGACGCCGCAAGGTCGCGGATGATCTGGTCGCGCCATTCCTTGAGCATGCGCCCCTGGTCCGGCGCTTTCGCGAGCAGGCGGTCGCGCGCGGCGCGCACGAACGCCTTGTACACATCCACCTTGCCCTGTTCGGCCGTAAAATAATCCTTCCACGACACCCAGCCGCGCATGTGGTCTTTGTAATGGATCTCCGCCGGAAGCGTGCTGATGTCCGGCATGATCAGGACATACGAAACGCCGCGGGCTTTCAGCCGCTCGACCAGTCCCTCGGTGTGGAAACCGCCCGCGACAAAAAGCACGGTGCCGCTTCCCTTGCGCGCATTCATGAGAGGCGCCAGATTTTTCACGAACGCGGCGTCGCGCTTTTCCGCGTTGCGGTAAAAAGCGGTCTGAGCCCCCATCTTCGCGTAAACGCCGGCGGCATCCGCCATGGGCCGGTTCTGGATGTCTTCCCATTGGCGCCGGCTGAGCTGCAGCTGCGCGAGGCTCTTGAGAAGCCCGAGCACGTTCTCGCGCGCGTCGAGCGCACGGTCTTCCGCGCCTTTGAAAAGCCCCTGCTTGACCTGGCCGACGTAGCTTTCGAATTGATCGAAAAAGCGGGTGCCTTCGATGTCCTTCATGCGCTTCTGGCGCTTCATGACATGTTTAAGCGCGTCGGAAACCGGAAAGGCAATGCCGTTTTCCTGGGCCAGCCGCGAAAGAGTGAGGCCGAACTCCTGGGCCGTGATCTGCGAGAGCTGGAAGGCCTGGAATTTTTCGTTGAACGCGGCGCGGGCCTTGGCGTCCCCCCGCTTGTCGAGCGCGCGTTTGATCTCCGCCGCCCATTTCTTGACTTCGATGTCCAGCGCGGCCGCGTCGGGCGCAGCCTCGCTTTCCTCGAGGATGAGCAGCAGCTCGCTGCCCGGCGCGGGCCTTTTGATTTGCGCGAGGGTGCGCAGCACCTGCAGCAGGTCGGATTTGTCCTTTTCGAAGTCGCGCACCGCGCGGCTGACTTTCAGGAGATCCGGAGCGTAATTTTTTTCCTGCGCCGCTATGACTTCTTTTTCCAGCGCGTCCAGCCGGGCCGTGATCTCCCCGCTTTCGGACAGGGACTGCAGAAAAGCCGCGTAGCCTTCTTCGTAAAGAGACCAATCCTCCACGCCTTCGTAACGGGCCTGGCGCTCGTTGAAAATCGCGGCCATGCTGGTGCCGGTCAGTTCGCCGTTTTCAAGATAGCCCTTGAAGACTTGCTTGAGGAGGTCCGGGTCCGGAAAGCTGCGGAAAAGGAGCGGGTTCAGCCGAGACGAGGCCCCTTCCAGCGCGATCGTGTCCAGGCCGTAAGTTTTTTCGAAGTAATCGATCAGATTGCGAATGCTTCGCTGGGCCTGCGGAACGCCGTGCGCGTCCTGCACGAGGATGACCGTGCCCGCGCCGGGTTTGCCCGCGTAAAATTCCTGGATCTGGCCGATGTTCTTGGGGACCTGGATCTTGGCGATTTCGGGAAAGGCGGGAGAAGCGAGTTCGGGTTCGGCCGCGGACAGGATCTTTGCCGGGCCCACGCTCGTCAGGAAGAACACGCTCCCCATGAAGGCAGCAACCGCCCGGGTCACAAAACGGCGGTAAAACAGAACGACCATTCCTTCACCTCAAATGGTTGGTATTCCCCCTTTTGGCACTCTATTTAAAAAGTACCACCCCTCTTATATATATCAAAGAAGGCCACCGAAATTCTCAATCTATCAATTCATAGCATTATTATGCACAGGAAACGGAGGGTCTGACGGCAAACATTGCCGGGAACAGGGGTTAGCGGCTCAAGCCGCTTTGCGGTGGGATGGAGCCGTTTTCCGGCCCGAAGATTTTTTGCGGGACTGCCAAACAGCCTCGGGTTTTTGGGCCATTTCGGCTATCGTTTTTCCGCTGAGGACCGAACGCGGCAGGGCTTTGACCGGATCTTTTTTTCCGGAAGAAGACGCCTCTTTCATTTTGACCAGAAGCCAGGAGCGCCGGTCCGCTCCCACGCGCGTCAGCGCAAAAACGCCGTGCAGCTTCTGCCCGTTGAGCTTGAACCGGATGTGGCCGCGTTCGATTCCCTCTTCCAGCGTCAGAGGCCGGGACTTGTCGTGAGTCTGATTTTCATAAAAGCCCAGGTCCCAGACGATGACCGGCCCGGCCCCGTATTGGTTTTCCGGAATGATGCCTTCGAAGCGCGCGTACTCCAGCGGATGGTCCTCGGTCTGCATGGCCAGGCGTTTGACCAAGGGGTCCATCGACGGTCCTTTCGGAACCGCCCAGGATTTCAGGACGCCTTCGGCTTCGAGCCGGAAATCATAATGCAGCGCCGTGGCGTCGTGCTTTTGAATCACGTAAAGCGGCGGATGTTGGGACGATCCGGCCCGTTCCGCCTTGCCTTCGGGCTCCGGCGTGATCTTGAAGGATCTTTTTTTCCAGTAAGGGGCCAGACGCGAAACCATTTGCGGCTTTTTCCGGGTCCGGCCCGTCTTTTTCGCGCGACTCGCCATCATGCCGCCTTTTTCTTTTTATTCTTGCTCTCGTTCAAACTCGCTTCGAGCGCTGCGAGCAGGTCCACGACTTCAGGTTTTTCTTCCTCGGCTTCGGGCGACACGTGAATCTCCTGGCCCTTGGCCTTGGTTTCGATGAGCTTCTCGAGCTGCTCGCGGAAATCATCGTGCAATTTCTTCGGCTCGAACGGCTCCGAAAGTGATTCCACGAGCTCGGTTGCGGCCTTGATTTCACGTTCGTTCACCTTCACGGGCTGAAGCCCTTCCAGCTCCTTGGGCTTTTCGATCTCGTCCGCGAAATGCATGGTCTCGAGGCACAGGTAATCCTGATAGGGCCGGATCGCCGCGAGATATTCCTTTTTGCGCATGACGAGTTTCGCCAGGCCCACTCGCTGCGTGCGGCGCATGACTTCCAGCAGCAAGGAATAAGATTTTTTCGCGTTCTCTTCCGGCACGAGATAGTAAGGCTTCTCGAAATAAATAGGATCGATCTCCGTCAAGTTGATGAACTGGAAGAGCTCGATGTTGCGCGTGGCCTTGGGCGCGAGCTTTTCGATCTCCTCGTTCTTCACGACGATGTGCTGTCCCGGCGCCACCTCATAACCTTTGATCAGGTCCGAACGCGGCACTTCTTTTTCCTCGGCATTGCAGACGATTTTTTCGTGCACGCGCGAGCTGTCCTTGGCATGCAGCAGGTGGAAATGCACGTCCTTGATGTGCAGCGCGCTGTAAAGCTGGACGGGCACATTCACGAGGCCAAAACTGATGGAACCGCTCCACATGGACCGCGGCAGGCGGTTCTTTTTCCGGCCCTCGCTTTTTTCTTCGCTGCCATGCCCTTTCTTTTCGCTTCTGGGTTTTTTATGTTTCGTCTTCATGGATTCCTCCTTTTTCGAACGCAGCCCGCGGCAGTTTTTGTTTCATCGTCAGGACCGGCGCGAAAAGCTCGCCGTGTTTTTTAAGGCGTCCGGCAAGGTCCTGCGGGCCGAACGCATAAGCCGCCGGGTCCGCGCCTTTGCGCAGGGCTTCCACCTCCGCCCAGGTAATCGGCATGGAAACCGACGGCATCTCCGTCGCACGGAGCGAGTAGACGCACACGGTGGTCTTGTGATTGTCGTTCTGGCTCCAGTCGACGAACACCTTTCCCCTGCGCTTGTCCTTGCGCATCTGGGTCGACACAAGGCCGGGGTCCTCGCGCTCGAAACGCTCTCCGAGGCGGCGCGCAAAAGCCTTGGTTTGCGCAAACGTCACGGGCGTATTCAGCGGAACTAAAAAATGAAGCCCGCGTTTTCCGGAGGTCTTCACGAAAAAGCGAAGGCCGTGGCCGTCGAAAAATTCACCGAGCCGCCCCGCCACTTCCGCGCAGTCCCGGAACGAGGCTTCCGGCCCCGGGTCCAGGTCGTAGACCATCATCGTGGGCCTGTCCACGCTCCGGACCGTGCCGAGAAGCGTATGAAATTCCAGCGAAGCAAGATTGGCCACCCAGATCAGTCCGGCCAGCGAGTCGATCACGCAGTACGAGAGGGGCGCCTTGTCCTGCTTGCTTTTCACGCATTTGGTCTTGATCCACGACGGCCGGTGCTCGGGGCAGCGCTTTTCGTAGAAAAAGAATTTTTTCACGCCTTCCGGATAGCGCTTGAGCGTGAGCAGCCGGTCTCTCAAATGCGGGAGCAGGGCCGGAGCGGCCGTCGTGTAATACTGGATGACGTCGGATTTCGTGAATCCCGCGCCGGGATACATGAGCTTGCCGGGATTGGAGAGCTTGATTTTTTTCCCGCCGGCTTTGACTTCGACGGGCGCATTTTTGGTGATCATGCCGCTTTCTCCTCGGGCACCGTTTTTTCCAGCACTACTTCGCCGGGTTTCTTGTCCGTCCTCACGCCTTTGAAAACGCCCTGCCTCACGCGGCCGCCGTGCGTCCATCCGCGGAATTCCACTTCGATGACGAGCTTTGGCGTCACGAAGCGGGCGTCGCGGTCCGGCACCGGTTCCGAAAACGGGTTCTGCGCCGAGGCCCTGGCCTCCAGCCATTTTTTGAGCGCGGCCCTTTCATCGAGAGCGAAACCCGTGCCAATGTTTCCCGCATACCGCAGCCGCGCTTTTTCGCCGGACGAGTCGTAGTATCCCAAAAGCAGGGCGCCGACCGAATTTTTCAGCATGCCGCTGCCGGACGTCCATCCTCCCACGACGAATTCCTGCCGTCC
The DNA here is from genome assembly GCA_035495615.1 of Verrucomicrobiia bacterium. NCBI lineage: Bacteria > Pseudomonadati > Verrucomicrobiota > Verrucomicrobiia > Verrucomicrobiia bacterium. The sequence goes on from DATJFP010000011.1 coordinate 28,754, forward strand.
GGTGATCTTGATCTTGCGCCATGCGCCCGAGCGGCCGCCGGATTCATAAAGGCTGTCCAGCCTCTTGGCCATGATCCCTTCCATCCCTCTCTCGAGAGCCTTGCGGAAAAGGTCTTCGCCGCTGTCCGACCAGGGCGGAATCATCCAGCACGGGCCTTTGCCCGGCAGCGCCTCCAGCAGCTTGCGGCGCTCCGTATAAAGGAGTCCTGTGGTCCTTCGCTCTCCCGCGTAAAGCAGGTCGAACGCCATGTAGACCAGCGAGGCCGCCTGAAGCCCATGCCGCTGCAGCAGGCTGAAATTCGAATTTCCCTTCGCGTCGAGCGCCACGATTTCGCCGTCCAGAATCAGCGGCCGGCGCCCGAGAACTTTTTTGATGCACGCAAGCGGAGCAAACCTTTCCATCACGCTGAGGTTGTTGCGGCTGCGGAAATCCAGCACGCTGCCGTCCCACCGCAGCAGGGCGCGGTAGCCGTCCCATTTGAATTCGTAGCCGTATCCGCCGTCTCTTTCCGGCATTTCCGAAAGCACGGCCAGCATGGGCGGAATAAACTGCGGCAAAGATTCGCCGCGCGCGCGTCTGGGAGAAGTTCGAAGAGTCGGCATGCTGTCCTTTCCGGGGAGAATGGTTCTATTTTAAAAGCCTTCCTGCCGGCTGGACAAGGCAAGAAAGCACCTTTATCGCGTCGGGCCGTGTCTTACCCGGGAAGAAGGATGACGCGGGCCTAGGCATGAGGAGTAAAAAACCGTCGGAATCCGGCGTCGGAACTTGGCAGTTCTGGTTTAAGGCATATTCCGAAAATAAGGCGGCGGGATTGCTTACTTTTTTTCTCGGGAACCCGGATTCTCCCGCAGCCCGCGCTGGGGTAGGCTGTGACCGTCTGAACTTTTCTTAAGCTTCTCGACGAAAGGAGAAATTTATGAAACTGTTTATCTTTTTGGTTCTCTTGGCGACCAGCTTTATTTCCTATGCCGCGGCCCAGTCGAGTGCGGACAACAGCTGTCCGTCGGGCCAGATGTTCGACAACGTGACCGCCGCCTGCGTTTCCATCAGCGGCAACGCGGGACTCAGCACGACGACGGGCAATCTCTCGCGGGAATTGAACAGCCCCGCGGTCGGGACTACGGGAACCGGACTCAATGCGGGCACCGGCCTCGGCACGACCGCCAACACGCACAATCTCTCGTCTTCCGTACAGGCGGACGCCGGCACCTCAGGATCCGCGACCCGAGTTCCTGCGAGCCGATCCACGTCTTCGGTCAGCGGCATCACCGGCCTTCCGGGAACCACCGGAGCGACCGGAGCCACGGGGCTTTCCACGGGCGCGACGCCCGGTATGACCGGCGGCACGACGTTCGGCGGGACAACGGACAGTTTTGGAAATTCCGGCGCGCCCACGGTGACCGGCGGAGGCACTTTGAATGCTTCCAGTTCGGCCGGCGGCAGCTCGGGCTCGCACTAAAATGAAAAGGGAAATTTTTATGATTCTCACCTTGCTTGTGATTTTGAGCGCCGTGATGACGGGCGGGCTTCATGCAGGAAGCGACACCTGCCCTTCGGCCATGGTCTTTAATGAATCCACGGGAGGCTGCCGTCCTGCGCCTGGAAATGCAGGGCTGGGGACTGCGAATACGGCGGTGACCGGCACGTCGACGGCCGACGGGCTCGGAGATGCCGGCGGTACCGCGGATATGCCCGAAGGCGGGAGCGGCAACGGTTCCCTTCATACGGCAACGGGTCCGGCCCTTACCGGCCAGGACATCAGCCAGGGCAATATCTAAAAATAGCGCGGAGGCGGTCATGAAGCATCTCTTCTTTTACGCTGCGGCAATAGCTTTGAGTCTTACCCTGGCGCAGGGAGCGGAAGCGGCCGCGCCCAAGCCCGCGGTTTGTCCCCCGGGACAGGCTTTGGAACCGGCCACGGCGCGCTGCGTGTCGGAAAAAGCGTTGGAGTTCAAACAAAGCGCGCGCCTGCGGCTTCACAAGGGCGGCGAAGGAGTGATCGAAGCCGACACCGGAACTTTTCAAACCGCTGCCGGCAACGACCTCAATACCGGCGAACGGTCCAGCGCGACGACTTCCGGCAGTTCCACGCTGGGCGGCGGCGCCGGGACTCACATGAATGACACGATCAGCACCTTCTGAGCGCGGCACGAGACGCCGCACTTCGGTCACGGTTAAAATCGAAGGCCGCACCCTCGAGCTTTCCAACTTGGACAAGCCCTTCTATCCCGCGGGCTTTACCAAAGGGGAAATGATCGACTATTACGTGAAAGCCGCGCCATATCTTCTGCCCCATGTGTCCCGCCGTCCGCTGACCCTGAAGCGATATCCCGAAGGCACGTCCGGCGATTTTTTTTACGAAAAAGAAGCGCCCTTCTACCGCCCCGACTGGGTCCCGACCGTCTCCATTAAAAGCCGCCACAAGCCGCGGCCCATCGAATACCTGTACATCGACGGTACGGCCGCGCTTGTGTGGGTCCTAAACCTGGCATCGATCGAACTTCATCCCTTTCTCTATACCGCGGACAGCCTGTACGTGCCGACTTGCGTGGCGTTCGATCTGGACCCGGGGGCCCCGGCCAACATCGTGGATTGCTGCGAGATCGGCCTGCGCATGAAAGGCCTTTTCGAGAAACTGGGTTTGAAATGTTTCCCCAAAGTCTCCGGCGGAAAAGGCCTGCACCTCTACGTTCCCCTCAACACGCGCGCGACTTTCGAGGAGACAAAAAATTTCGCGCGCTCGGTCGCGCTCACGCTGGAAAAGCATGATCCGGAAAGAGTCACGTCCGTCATGGCGAAGGCCGTACGCCCGGGGAAAATTTTCGTGGACTGGTCGCAGAACGACGAGCACAAAACCACATGCTGCGTTTATTCTCTGCGGGCAAGAGCCAAACCCTGGGCTTCCGCGCCCGTCACGTGGAAAGAAGTCGAAGCCTGCCTTGCGAAAAAAAATCCCGCGCTGCTGGATTTCGAAGCGGAAGACGTGATCGATCGCGCGGAGAGGTCCGGAGATTTGTTCGAGCCCGTGCTGGCGCTCCGGCAGGAGCTGCCCGGCGAGCACCGGGCCGCGGCCTGATTCCGTTCCTCATGCCGGTCAGCGGTTGACGGCGCTCATGTCGAGGTAGCGGGAACCCGCGGCAACACCATGCGGCGCGATATGGTCGAGCGTGTCCATCTCCTGCCCGGTCAGATGGACTTCGAGGGCCTGAAGGTTTTCTTCGAGCCGCGTGCGATTTTTCGTGCCGGGGATCGGGACCACGTGCCCGCCGCGCGCCATCACCCACGCGATGGCCAGCTGCGCCGGTGTGATCTTCTTTCCGCGCGCCAGGATTTCCACTTTCTTGACCAGCTGCAGGTTCTTTTCGAAGTTCTCGCCCTGGAAGCGCGGCGAACGGCGGCGGTAATCGTCTTCGGGCAGGTCTTCGGGCTTTTTGATCTGTCCTGTGAGAAAGCCCCTTCCGAGCGGACTGTACGCGACAAAGCCGATGCCGAGCTCCTCGCACACCGGCAGGATCTCGCTTTCCGGCTCCCGGCTCCACAGCGAATATTCGGTCTGAAGCGCCGTGATGGGATGCACCGCATGCGCGCGGCGAAGGGTTTCGGGTGCGGCCTCGGACAATCCCAGGTAACGAACTTTGCCGGCTTTGACCAGATCCGCCATGGCTCCCACCGTTTCCTCGACCGGCACCTGCGGATCGACCCGGTGCTGGTAATAAAGATCGATGACATCGGTGCCCAGCCGCTGCAGCGAGGCGTCGCAGCATTTGCGCACGTATTCGGGCCGCCCGCAGACGCCCTTGAAAGTCCCGTCCGGATCGCGCAGCACGCCGAACTTCGTGGCGATCACCGCCTTTTTGCGCTGCCCGCGCAGCGCTTTTCCCACGAGAATCTCGTTCTTATGCGGCCCGTAGATGTCCGCGGTATCGAAAAAATCGAGGCCTCGCTCGAGCGCCAGATGAATCGTGGAAATCGATTCCTGTTCATCGCCGGCGCCCGAATAAAAGTCGGACATACCCATGCAGCCCAGGCCCAGGCGCGATACTTTGAGGCCCTGTTTTCCGAGATCGACCCGCTCCATAAAATCCTCGCATGATTTAAGATTAGAATGCAGGAAAGGCGAACGCTGTTCTTCCCGCGATTTTGCCTTTTTTTGACGTTAAGTTCAAGCGCGGCTTTCGGCCGGAAGAAGAGAAGGGCCGCGCGGAGTTACGCGGCGGTGCGCCGCTTGTCTTTGTAAAAGGCGTCCTGCCTTTTCGCGAAAGGCGCAAACGCGGAACGGAAGAAATCTCCGGCCGTCCGCCCTTGTTCCAGCACCGTGATCAGCGCCGGGACGAAAAACATCGACGTCAGGAAGCACGCCGTGAATCCCAGCACGCCGAGCTTGCCCATGGAGGCCATGCCCTGGTGCTGCGCGATCAGCAGGCTGGCCAGCGCGGCAATGGCCGTGAGCGACGAAAGAAAAACGCCTTTTCCCGTGTGCATCAGCGCCTCCAGGAAACTCTTGTCCCCTTTTTCCTTGTAGGAATAAAAGATGTAAACGCCGTTGTCGATGCCCGCGCCGAGCAGGCTGGGCAAAATGACCACGTTCAGATAATTGAATTTAAATTTGAGCAGGACCATCATGCCGGCCGTCCAGAGAAAGGCCAGGGCTACGGGCAGCAGCACCCAGATCAAATCCGAAACCCGCCGGAACTGGACGAAAATGACGAGCGCGACCAGAAGCAGGCTGAGCCCCATGGCGCGCGGCATGTCGCGCTCGAGGAGTGTCAGGATTTCCGCGTAGATCACGGCCTCGCCCGCGAGCGTGACGCCGGGCGGGACCGGAAGCTGCCTCATCTCGGCGATGAACCGCTTCGCCACCTGGCCGTCCAGGATTTCCTTGCGCGGATAAACAAAGACCACCGAGATTTGCCCGTCCTTGTCTTCGTATTGCCGCCGGATGCCTTCGGGAACCTCGTCTAGGCCGAAAGGCCCGGGATGGAGCTGCTCTTTCAGCATGTCGACCTGCTGCCTGACCTGGGGATCCTGTTTGGCGATGAGAGGCGCGTACTTTTGCAGCATGGAGTCGATGCCGCCGAGCAGCAGGATTTTTTCCACCTGATGCCGCGGCACGTGCGACATGACCGAAGCCGCGAAATGGAACGTGGTGTCTGGATGCGTCTTGATATAGTCGTTGATCTGCCCGGCAAGCTCGACCGCCATGGCACGGTCCGGGGTGATGAAGGCCGCGGGCGAAAGTTCCACGCCCATGTTCTTGTAAATACGCCGCGACAGACGGTTCGCCTCGTCGCGCGCCTGGAGGTTTTCGAAATTATAATCAAAAGCCTGGTGGCGGAATTGCGCCGCCGAATAAACCGTAAAGGCAATTCCCGCCGCGAGGATCGCTCCGATCAGCCCCCCGGGCACGCGCAGCTTGTGCTCGGCCGGCCTTCCGTGGCGGAGCGGCGGCAATTTTTGTTCGCCGAGCATCGTGAGGGCCGGCACGCCGTAAAAAACCGCCAGGAAAGCGAGGATGATGCCGGCCCCGCAAATGATGCCGAATTGACGGAAGCCTTCGAACGGGCTGATCGCCAAAGTAAAAAAAGCGCTCGCCGTCGTCATGCAGCTCGTGAAAATCGGCTTACCGACTTCCGCGTAGGTCTCTTCCACGGCTTGCCGCAGGCTTCCCGTCTTGCGGTAATAAAAATCAAGGTTGATCCTGAGATGGATCGCGTAATCGACGCCCATGCCCAAAAGGATCCCGACCAGGAATCCCGAGATGAGATTAAGGTAGCCGACGCACAGCTTCGCAAAAGCGCAGGTCCACAGCATGCCGATCCCAAGCGGAATTGAGATGTAAAAAATCGACCTGACGTTGCGGAATCCGGCAATCATGATCAGCATGATCAGCGCCGCGGACAAAAGGCTCGTCCTCTGCAGGTCCTTCTTGATGGTTTGATATTCCTGGTACCGGACCAGATAGGGGCCGCTGAGCGTCAGCGTCACCGGCGCTTCGTCTTCGCCGCGCACTTCTTCGAAGGCCGCGCGGACCCTCGCGAATAATTTTTCCGAGCGCTCGAAGTCGCTCAGAGGATGCAAAGGTTTTATCAGCACGACCTGCATGGCCTCGCCGCCCCGCTTTCCGGAATAGCCCGCGATCTTCGAGACTTCCTCCTCGAGCGGATAAGAATGGAAATCCAGGGAGGGCGGCTCTTCCTGCAATAAATCGACGAAAAGCGGGTTGCTCTTGCGGCGGTAATAACCGGCGAGGTCCTTCAGATCTTTGTTTAGCTTTTGAAGGCCTTCGAGGGAAAGAAAGAGAAGCTTGCGGCTCTGGAATTCCGGGGCAACGGCGCGGTTATCGATATAGCCGACACCTTCCAGCGAGGCTGCGCGCTCGGCGAAGCGTCCGGCCGCGGCGCGGGCGGCCTCTTCGGAGGGCGATTCGATGACCGCAATCAGATAACTGGAACCTCCGACGCGGGCGCTCAGCGCCTTGAGGTCCATGATGCTCTTCGTGTTCGCGGGCAGAAGGTCCATGAAATTGGCGTGAAGCCCCAGCCCCGAGGCCAGCGGCCAGGCCGCCGCGCTGAGAAGCGCCAGCGCGAGGACGATGCCCGCGGCGTGCCGGGACACAAACTGTCCCTGGCGGCGCGCGAATCCCAAGCCCGAAGAATAAGATTTTTTTTCGTCCACGATGTTCTCCGTCTGCTCACCAATATAAAAGGGCGGCGGCGGAAGCACCATGGGGCCTTCCCCCGTTAATTGTAGGGTTTAATCTCGCTGCGGCACCGGAAAAAAAAGCAGGACTTGCGGGAAAATTCCGGAGGGTTTGTCGGGATTTGCGGAGGATCTTAAGTCGCGTGCTCGAATTCAACGCCGAGGGAAATCAGCTTCAGGATGCGCTGTTCCATATCTTCTTCGATTTTTTTGTGCTGGGTAATGTCCTGAATCACCGCCACGGCGCCGACGATCTTCTCGTCGAGACGGCGCAAGGGCGAAACCGAGGTAAGAATGGTCTTCGCGCTGCCGTCGAAGCACTGAATGAGAAGGATTTGGTTGTGCGTGGCCGCGCCTTTCGTGAGTGCCTGATCAAACGCCTGCTTGATGACCTGGCCGCCGCTTTCCCACCACTTGAGAAAGTCGCCGTAAGCGTCCTTCTCCAGGACCTCCGTGGATTTCCATATTTTCGAAACGGCTTCGTTTGTCTGGAGAACCCGTCCATCCACGTCCGCGATGATGACGCCCATGGGCAGGCTTTCGAGAACCGCGGCAAGCTTCCGCCCGGCCTTGAGCAGTTCTTCCGATTCCCGGATCCTCATTTCCCTTTCTTTCAGAAGCGCGTGCTTCTGCCGGAAAGAGGCATAGACAGCGATTTTCATTTTCAGAATGTCGGGGTCGAACGGCTTGGTAAAAAAATCGAGGGCACCGGCTTCGTATCCTTTTTTGACGTGCGGATTCTCGGTATAGATCGCGGTGATGAAAATAATGGGAGTGTTCCGGCACCGCTCGATGAGCTTGATGCGCCGCGCCGTTTCATAGCCGTCGAGAACGGGCATCTGGATGTCGAGCAGGATGACATCAACCTCCGTGGTGCTGAGCAGCTCGAGGGCCTGGCGTCCGGAATTGGCAAACACAAGGTCGTAATCCGAGGCCAGCACCGCTTCGAGGGCGATAAGATTTTCAGGCTTGTCGTCCACGAGCAGCAGGCGGCTGCGGGAGGAAGTTTTGGCGTCAGGCGATGAACCCTTGGAATGGTCGCTCATGATTTGATTATAGTACAGGCAGCAAGGCGATTCTGCTCTTATTTGCACGCCGGAGCAAATTTGGGAATTACCCTACTTCCGCTATAACGATCCGCCTCTTTTTTCTTTCATCCAAAAACTCTTTTTAAACGCGAAGCCGCCCCGAGGGTTAATTGCTCAAAAGCCCGATGCCTGAGTTCTTGGGAATCCTTTATCCTGCCGCACATTACCAACAAGGAGGATTATCATGAAAAAGGCAGCATTTTTGATTGCGGTGATGGGGATGGTGTTTTCGATGAATGCTTTTGCTGCGGACAATAGCCAGAATTGTCCTTCCGGCCAGAAGTGGGATAAGAAGACCAGCGCTTGCGCTCCCACGAGCGGCCAGTCCGGAAGCATGTCCACGGGTGCCAGCCAGAGCAACACGGGCGGCACGACGGGCGGCACGGCGTCTTCCGGCGCCATGTAATTCCATAGATTCATGAAAGCCGTTCCCTGCCTTCGGGCAGGGCGGCCTTTCATGGATCAGACGCGGCTGAGCCTTCCCGGCGCGCTTTGGATTTAAAGGGAATCAGGCGCCCCGGGAAACGGGCAGCGCCTCGCCGGCAGAAATGCGCGGCTTCAGGGAGACCATGAACACGTCATCCTTGAAGGCGTTCCGGCTGTAGTCGGAAAGTTCCCGCATGAGCTCGCGGTGAAGGGCAGAAAGATCCAGGTCGAGGCTGCGGATCAGGAATTCTTTGAGCCGCTGTTTGCCGTAAATCTCGCCGGCCGCGTCGCGCGTTTCAAGCACGCCGTCGGTAAAAAGGAAAAGAAGGTCCCCTTCTTCGTAGGGAATTTCCGTCTCGTGCATCCTTTCCTGGCCGTCATGGATGCCCAGCCACGTGGCATGCGGCGAAAGGTCCACGATCTGGCGCTGGCGCACGCGGTAGAGAAGCTGGGGCGGATGCCCATGGTTCGAATAAAGGATTTTTTTCTCGTCATACAGCACCGTGCCGCAAAAAGCGGTAAGGTACATGTTCACTTCCTTGAAATCCGAGAGGATGAAATCATTCATCTTCTTCAGGATCATGCCCGGCCCTCCGTGCTCCCGCGCCAGTGTTTCGAATTCCACATGCAGGCGATTGACCATGAGCGCCGCGGGCACGCCGTGCCCGGTCACGTCCCCGATCAGAAACGTGAGCCTGCGCCCGTCGGATTGGTGAAACTGCGCATAGTCCCCGCCGATCAGGCTGGCCGGACGGTAGGAAACGAACACGTCCATTTTCTCGCTCGTAAAAGACCGGGGCTGCAGCGTGTTGTGGACGCGAGCCGCCAGCTCGAGCTCCCTTTCCATCTGACCCTTTCGGCTCTCCACGTCCTTGAACAGCAGGAAATTGGTTTCATCGAGCCGGTTGTCGTTGTGCCGGATGATGAGGCACAGGATCGCCGTAATCGAAATGAACGCGAGTCCATTGACCAGAGGGTGCGTGCCGAAAATCGTGGCGGGAAGATGGATCAGGCTGAAATCCCGGCTGATGTAGTACATCATCCACGCGAAAAAATGAAGCGCGATGATGAAGACGCTGTCGCCGAACGTCCATGGCATGAGAAGGACAATGGCAATCATGGAAATCATGACGCCGGCATAGGCGTATGAGCCGGGATCATTCGGCGGGCCTTCGACGATTGCAAAGAGGATCACGCAGGTCACGAAAAGGCCCATCAAACGGAGCGACGTGAGACGCGTGGTGCGCGGCGCGCTCCTGAAAACCAGCCCGCAGGTCGCAACAATGTAAGCGGCAAGGGCCAGACGCTTCCCGACTGAATCTTCCCTATTCACGTAAAGCGACAACGCCACGGCCGCGGAGAAAAGCGAGGCCACGGAAACGCACAGGACACGCAGGCAGGACCGCATGCACGCGGCGCGGCGGAGTTCGAATTCCTTCTTATAGTCTTCCGGAATTTTGGAGATCCAAGGGAGCATTTAGGGTTCTCGAATGATACGGCCTTTGTATCCGTTTGTAAACCTATGTATCGGGCAGGAAAGACTGAGTTCGAAATGAGGTCTTCGCCTGTTTTTTCTGACCCACATTTTTTGTGCGGGATGCACAAGTCCTATCCGGCGCGAAACCAAATCCGAATAGGCCCTTCAAGAATATTTTTACTTAAATAAATATAGCCCTTGTGATAAAGTTGCTCCCATGTGCTTCGGACCCACGGCAAGTTTTACGAGCGGCGCTCTTTTGACTGCAGCCGGCACCGCCACCCTCAAAACCACCCGATCCAAAAAAGAACTGCTTTTTGCGGCGTTCCCTCTTGCTTTCGCGGTTCAGCAAATCATTGAAGGCTTGCTATGGCTGGGCGTAAACGATGGGCCTCTCGAACAATGGAGAAAGCCTTTGGCAGCCTTGTTTCTTTTCTTTGCCTATTTGGTCTGGCCCCTTATTTCCCCTCTGGGCATTTACCTTTTGGAAACTCAAAAGAAAAACCAACGGATACTGTCCGTTTTTATTCCAATAGGAATCGCAACCGCGTGTTATATGCTTTGGTTTATTTTCCACTATGACCACCATGTTACCGTGGTGCACCACAGCATTCAATATCACATCCACAAATTCGCTAATTTTGTGGGCTTTCTTTATCTAGGCGCGACCTATGCGCCTTATCTTTTTTCCAGTTATAAAGGCGTGCGCACCTTGGGAGTGCTGAACATTATTTTTGCCGCGATTTCGCGTTACATGTATTGGGTGACCTTTGATTCGGTGTGGTGTTTCTTTGCCGCCCTACTGAGCATCGGCATTTATTTTTTTCTCCGTTGGCTGCACCGCCCCGCTGAAGCCGTGGCAGGATAGACGGCTTTTCTTCAAGAGCAGAGTTGACTCCAAACAAAATGGTGGGCAAGAAAAAAAACCCGGAGGGCGAATGCCCTCCGGGTTTCTATATGGTCGGGGCGAGAGTTTTGGCGCCGTCCGCTTCGCTCCCGGTCGCCGCCCGTCCCTAGAAACATGACATTAAGTCATGTTTCTATTCAGGGACTCCCTTCAAATCCTCTCGCCTGAAAGATAAATGGCCGGGCCAATTGTGGCCCGGCCATTGCAATCGTCGGGGCGAGAGGATTTGAACCTCCGACCGCACGCACCCCAAGCGTGTGCGCTAGCCAGGCTGCGCTACGCCCCGATAAGAGGAGTTCAACGGCTTTGAAGGGTTAAGAAGTTTAGCAAATTCCGGCAGAAATGTCACCCCCCGCAATAAGGCCGCTGCCCGGCCGGAAAGCGGGTGACATTTAAACGCTTGTCGAGGCGCTTTGCTGAAGGACCCTGACGTCGGTCATGGGGAACGGGATGGTAATGCCGTTCTTGTCGAACGCCAGCTTCATGTTTTCCGTCAGGGCAAAATAAACGTCCCAATAATCGGCGGCCTTCGCCCAAACACGCACCGCGAAATTGACGCTGTACGCGGCAAGCTCTTTGACGGCAATCAGAGGCGCCGGATTTCGAAGCACGCGCGAGTCGGCCAGGAGGACCTGTTCGATCACGTCGCGGACTTTCTTGAGATCGTCCGAATATCCCACTCCGAAAACAAGATCCACGCGGCGGAGCGGGTTGCAGGAATAATTTTTGATCGTATTCCCCATAATTTGGGAATTCGGGATGATGATGCGCACGTTGTCCGCGGTATTCAGGACCGTGTCGAAAATCTGGACTTCCTCGACTGTGCCTGTGATGCCCGCGGCTTCGATGGCATGGCCCACCTTGTAGGGTTTGAAAAGCACGATGAGCACGCCGGCCGCAAAATTGGAAAGCGATCCCTGGAGCGCAAGGCCAACCGCCAGGCCCGCGGCGCCGAGTACGGCAATGAAAGAAGCCGTTTCAATGCCCATCCGGGCCAGCGCGGCAAGAGCCACAAAGGTAAGCCCGGCAATGTAAGAGAGATTTTTGGCGAACCGGGCAACCGTGGCATCGACCTTGGCGGCGTTCAGCGCCTTTTCGAGCAGATGCGCGGCCAGCCCGACCGCCCATTTCCCGACTAAGAAAATCGCGGCGGCAGCCAGGATATTGACCCCGTAGAGGGCCAGGTATTCTCCAAGTTTTTGAGCGGTTTCTTGCATGAGTATCTCCTTTTACAGTATCGAATGCGGCCCGTATTTTAATGGCAAATCCCGGTCCGGGCAATGGAAATCCCTTACAGGACGGCCTTTCGCGAAGGAAGGCCTATCTCCGCGTGACCCAAGGACCTGGGACACGATTTGCGGCCGGAACGCCGTAAAAATCTCTCAGACCTTTCTTCCGATAAAAGTCAGGTCCGGTTTGACGGCGCGGCAGAAAATCCAATTGGCCGGATAGTACTTGAACATGGAGCAGGTTTTTTCCGCCCGGATTTTTTCGAAGCTCTTGCCGGCAAGGGCTTCGAATTCCCGGAGCGTCCATTCCTGGAGGTGGGTCAGATCATAATGGAAATCGTGCAGGAAAAAATCCCGGTCGCAGGTCGTCAAGGCAATCGTCCCTCCGGGCTTGAGGATGCGCCGGCATTCCTGCAGGAAAAAGCCCCATGCGGGAAGATGCTCGATCACGCTGACCGAAACGACCTTGTCGACGGCGCCGTCCGGGATGGGCAGGGTCTTTTGGAAGTCGGCCTGGACAAACTCGAGGCCCGGATATTTTTCCCGCGCCGCGTCCACGCTCAAATCGTAGCCGGTCACGTTCTTGGTCAGCCCGGAGATCGCGCGCGTATAATCGCCCACGCCGCAGCCGAGATCGGCAACGCGCTCGCCTTCGCGGATTTTCAGGTGATCGAAAATAAATTTGATCTGGGGATCGGTCTTGACGTCCCGCTTATAGCGGTCGGGGTAGAGGTCTTCATGGTAAGAATCGTAGGAGGGCAGCTGGGCCTCGGCCCGGAAGCGGCATTTGCTGCATTGTCCCGTTTTTTCCTGCCCCGGGCCGGGGTCCGACAAAAAGAAAAAAGGGCGTTTGCAGTTGGGACAACGCATCGAAACTCCTTGAAGCGAAACCTGAAACCTTCCGGAACCTGAAAGGGCGGACCGGCTTTTAACCGGTCCGCCCTTCGGGTCTGTAATACGATTACTTCACAGCGTTTTTCAGCGAAGATCCCGCGGAAAAAGCAGGAACTTTGCGGGCCTTGATCTTGATCGTTTCCCCGGTCTTCGGGTTGCGTCCCGTACGAGCCTTGCGGTTACGAACGAGGAAGCTTCCAAAACCGATCAGAGAAACTTTCTGACCCTTTTTCAGGGAACCCTTAATCGCGTCGAAAGTAGCATCGACCGTTTTCCAGGCCTGGGCCTTGGAAAGGCTGCTCTTCTTCGCGACTTCAGCTACGAGTTGTTGCTTGTTCATGTTGTCACCCCCTCCCGTTACTTTATTTGCACCAAATAAGAGGCCGGATGGTACTCAACCTCTTACCTACCGGAGACGCTCACGCGCCATTAACGATACTGTTTCAATTCTTCCCGCGCATCGCGGTTCAAAAGATCGGACACAGCCTTCTTCGGCTCCTTGTCTTCGAAAACGAGGTTATAGACTTCGCCCATCAAAGGCAGGTCGAGATCCAATTCCCTGGAAAGCTGGTGCACGCTCTGCGCCGTGTCCACGCCTTCGGCCACCATTTCCATCCCCTTCAGGATGTCGGCGATTTTCTTGCCCGCTCCAAGCTCGCGCCCCACGCGGAGATTGCGGCCATGCGGCGAAAAACAGGTCGTGACCAGGTCGCCGACGCCGGAAAGGCCGTAGAAGGTATTGGGATTCGCGCCCAGGCGGATGCCCAGACGCATCATTTCCAGGATGCCGCGCGAAATCAGGCCGGCTTTGGAGTTGTCGCCGAACTTCAGCCCGTCGCATACGCCGGCGGCAATGGCGATCACGTTCTTAAGCGCGCCGCCGAGTTCGACGCCGATGATGTCGGTCTGGGAATAAATGCGGAAAAACGTGTCCATGAACGCGTCCTGGACTTTTTCCGCATTCTTGGCGTTGTCGCTGGCGGCCACGACGAGCGTCGGCATGTGGCGGGCCACTTCCTCGGCGTGCGAAGGGCCGGAAATTACGACAAGCTGGGTCTGATTGCCCAGAATAGAATAGATGATCTGCGACGGGCGAAGGCAGGTCTTCTTTTCCAACCCCTTAGCTACGGAAACGAAGACTTTCCCCTTATAATCGTGCTCGCGCACCTTGTGCAGCACGACGCGAAGGAACTGCGTGGGAATGGCAAGAACGACGATCTCGCCGAAAGACAGGGCTTCCTTGAGGTCGGAGGTGATTTTGATGCTCTCGGGGAGTTTGACCCCCGGCAGGAACTTCACGTTTTCACGCTTCTGGCGGAGAACTTCCGCGTAATCTGGAAACGCGGACCACAGAAGGACGTCGTTGTGCTTGCGCGCACCGACTACGGCAAGCGCCGTCCCCCACCCTCCGTCACCCAGCACCGTGATTTTGAATTTTCCCTTCATCAAAAAAAATCCAAATCAAGTTAAACGGGTTGACTTCCCCGCGGTGCGCGGGACGCACCGCGTTGCGGCCCTTGTGTCGCAAGGCCGGCAAACGTATCGCGTAATTTAGCACGGAAATTACCGATGTCAAAACAATTTCTAAGAAAATTTCTCGCGAACGCAAAATGTTTTTGGGAATTCTTATAAAATTTCTTGCTTTTCATCTGGATTGCCCGCGCGAAATGCGCGGACGCTACCGGGCGGGCTTGTGGAGAAGGGAATGCAGCGTGATGGCGCCGCGAACTTCTTCGGGAGCGCGCGCGGGTTTCATGCGCGCGTCGACGAACGCGTGAAGCGAATGTCCGGTCACGATGCGCCGGGAAGTTTCCTTGTGCAGGACTTGGTATTCGAAACGCAGGGTCGTGCCGCCCATGTCGCTGACGCTCGTGCGCACGATGATAAGGTCGTCGTAAGTGCAAGGCGAGTAGTATTTAGCGTAGACCTCGACGACGGGAAGGAAGAGGCCCTTTTTCTCGCAGTCCGTATAAGGCAGGCCGAGGACTCGGAAATATTCCGTGCGCGCGGCCTCGAACCACACAAGATAATTGGCGTGGTAGCTGATGCCCATCTTGTCGGTCTCGGCATAACGGACGCGGTATTCGTAATCGTAATATTTCACGGGCTCTCCTTTGCGAGCGTATTTTACATCAATCCCAGGGCGGTGCCAGGCTTTTACGCGGTGCGCCGCGAGCGCAGAACGCGCATCGCAGCATACGCCAGGGCTACACCGGCCGCGTCCGCGATAAAGTCCGCCACGTCCCCGGTGCGCCCAGGAACGCGTTCTTGCAGGACCTCGATCAGCCCTCCGACAGCAAGCGTCCAGGACACGGCAACGGCCGTCGTGCGGGCCTTCAAAAAAGCGCTGCGTGAATGGCGGAGGGCATTCGCGGCGAGAAGGAAAAACAATCCAAATTCCATGGCGTGCAGGAATTTGTCATTCATATCCAGGACGTAAGGCGGAAGGCGGTCGCCCCGCAGCAGGGAAAGGACAAAAACGGGAATCTGGTAAAGCGCGAAAACAGCGCGGGAAAAACGCGGGGACTCGCAGAAGCGCGATGCGCCCATCGGCTAAAAGGATTCCTTGAGACGCTCGAACAGGTCTTTCTTTTTAGTCTGGACTTTGTCGCCCCGCAGCCGGGCGAATTCCACGAGCAGCTTTTTTTCCTCACTGGAAACTTTGGAGGGCACGTCGATCTCGACGCGCACGTAAAGGTCGCCGCGGACCTGTGCCGCCTGAAGCGAGGGCACGCCTTCACCTTTAATTTTGAGGATCTTGCCGGCCGGAGTTCCCGCGGGAATTTCGAGCGCTGCTTTTGCGGTCAGCGTGGGGCATTGGACTTCCCCGCCCAGCACGGCGGTCGTAAAAGGGACGAGCAGTTCGCAATAAAGGTGCTCGTCTTTGCGTTCAAAAAAATCATGCGGCTGCACTTCGATCAGGACGTAGAGGTCTCCTCTTCTGCCGCTCTGCTCCCCGCCTTCGCCTTCGCCGGTGATTTTGAGGCGCGCCTGGGAGTGGATGCCCGCGGGAATTTTAAGATTGAGTTTGCGCGTTTTCTTGACGCGCCGCTGGCCGCGGCACTCCGTGCATGGCTTCTCGATTTTTTCGCCGGCTCCCTGACACGTGGGGCAGGTCCGCCGGAGCGTGAAAAACCCCTGGGAAACCCGCACCTCGCCCTGCCCCTGGCAATCCCGGCAAGGCGTTTTCTTGGAACCCTTGGCCGCGCCGCTTCCGGCGCATTCGCCGCAGGTTTCCAGGCGCGGGATCTCGAGCACGGTTTCCTTGCCTTTCAGGACTTCTTCGAGCGTAATGCGCATGCCGATCTGAAGGTCCGCGCCGCGCCGCGGGCGCCGCCCGCCGCCGCGTCCTCCGCCGCCGAAAAAATCCTCGAACAGGTCGCCGAAGATGTCGCCAAACCCGCCGAAATTCTCCGCGAATCCTTCGAAGCCCTGGAACCCCTGCCCGCCGAGCGAGTGCCCGAACTGGTCGTATTGCGCGCGCTTTTCCTGGTCGCTCAGGATGGCATAGGCTTCCGCGGCTTCTTTGAATTTTTCTTCCGCTTCCGCATTGCCCGGGTTGCGGTCGGGGTGGAACTGCATGGCGATCTTGCGGTACGCCTTCTTGATTTCATCGGCCGTCGCGGAACGCGGAACACCGAGGACAATGTAGTAATCTCTTTTATTCGGCATAAGGGACTTTCACGAGGAATGAGAGGATGAACATGGAGAGAAGACCGGCCCCTTTACTCGGATTCGCCTTGAGCGCCGGAGGAGGGCGCCACACGGATGCGGACTTTGGCCGCGCGGAGGAGCCGGCCGTTCAGCATATAGCCTGGCTCAAGCTCTTCGAGAACTTCCTGGTCTTTACCTTCTTCTTCCTTGAAAGCCACGGCTTCATGCTTGTGCGGGTCGAAATGTTCGCCCAGGGCCTGGACTTTGGTCAGCCCCTGGCTTTTCATGACGTCCATCAGCTGCTTGTAAACCATCTCGATGCCCGAAATGACGCCCTTGAGCTCCTTGGAGGAACCCGAGGCCGGAAGCTCCACGTGCGCCATGGCGCGCTCGAAATTGTCGAGGACCGGCAGGAGCCCCTTGAGCAGGTTCTCCTGGCTGAAGCGGATGAATTCCTCCCTTTCGCGGGCCAGTCTTTTTTTCGCGTTCTCAAAATCCGCGGCGGAGCGCAGGAGCTTGTCCTTCATATCTTCGAGCTCGCGCAGGCGGGCCGTCATCTCGCCGTACTCTTTTTTCGAAAGCACGACCGAATCCGGGGAAGCGTCTTTCGGTTCCTGGGATTCTTCCTGAGTTTTGTCTTTTGGGTTCTTGTGGTCCACGCGGGTCATGTCCTTGCCTCGAAAACTAGAATTTTTCGTCCAGGATGGCTCCCATCAAAGAGGCGACGCTTTTGAGAAGAGGAACGGCATGCGCATATTTTACGCGCGTCGGCGCCACCAGGGCCAGAGTGCCTTTCTGCCGGCCGGAAATCGAATACTGCGCCGCGATCACGGTGCAGCCCCGGAGGGCCTCTACCTGATTTTCCCGGCCGATTCGGATGGAAACACCCTGCTCGAGAAGCTGGCTCTGAATGGACGCCATCAGTTCCATTTTTTCTTCGAAGGCACGGAAAAGCGTCTGTAATTTATTCCAGTCGCGGAATTCGGGTTTTTCCAGAATGTGGCTGGAGCCCTGCATGAAAACTTTCGCGCCGCCGTGCGGCGTCTCGCGCCCCGAGGTTTCGTAAAGCGCAAGGCCGGCCTCGCGGACGAACGTCGAAAGAAGGCGCAGCGCCTCTTCCACGAAGCTCATGGGATCAGGCGTTTCCTTGCTCAGTTCAAACAGGTCGTCCTCGCATTTTTTCACGACGCGTTCCGGAGCTTCGCTCAAACCGAGGCAATGGTCCACGTAATACCGGTAGCCTTGGTCGGTGGGAATGCGGCCAGAAGACGTATGCGGATGCGTGAGGTAGCCCATTTCCTCGAGCGCGCTCATCTCGTTTCTCACGGTCGCGGGCGAAGCCGTGATGCGGCAGCGTCCGCGCAGGGCCTGGGACCCGACCGGCACAGCGGTATCGATGTGCGTTTCGACGAGGGAATTTAAAATCAGCTCTTGTCTCGGCGTGATGGGTTTTTTCATACCAGAGTTATTTTATCAAAAAAGGAAAGGCGGCTCAATGGTATCGGAAGCGGGCCGGGATTTATAACGCGGCCGCGGGGCTGGGGCTGGGATTGAGCAGCCCCTGGAAATCGACTTTCTTCTTACGGAAAAGCTCCAGGGCATCGCGGGCGATAATATGCTCTCCTTGCTCCTGAGGGATGTGGAGGCTCAAATATTCGTAATCGCCGAACTGATAGCTTCGCAACAGGTCCACAAAATCGCGGGAAATGACATCCAGCAGGTAGACCATGTCCTCATTGTAGACGATCGAATTCACGGGGCTGGCCGCGGGATCGCGGAGCACGACCGAATCGAATACATAGCTGAAATGCGGTGAAGGCAGGTCTTTTTCGTACTTGATGCTGGCTTTGACTTCCTGGAACGTGTTCTGAATCCTCTCGTCGGTGGCAATGAGCATCTGGGAGCGCCGCGTGGCCGATTCGGCCAGAAAGTCACCGAGGTTGATTTCTTCGAGCGGGAATTCCTGTTCCCAGGTCTCCAGGCTCTGCTCCATCTTGATGTCTTCCGGGAACGGGATTTTCTGGAGATTGCCGCCTTCATCCAAATACTGGAACGGGATGATGCGGAGGATCTGCGGTTCCGCGGCCTTGTACGAAACCAGGAAAAGATACTGGGCATCTTCTTTCAAAAGCGGCACGCCCGCTTTTTTAGGCATGGCCTTCACATAGACGAGCACTTCGCCGCGCTGCACGCGCGCGCTGCGCATGTCCGTGATGTCCCACTGCGCCACGCCGCCTTGCGCCAGCTTTTTAAAGAAAAGCGACTCGAGCGTTTCCGGCGTCATGGTCGTGCCGAAATATTCCTGGGCCAGGGACGCCATGTCCTGCTTTTGGAGCTTGTCGAAGAATTGGCGCACGGGACGGTGCCACAGCACGGCGCGGTTCTGTTTCATTTCATGGATGACGCGTTTGCGGTATTCTTCGCGCGAAATGTCCCAGACGCGGACGCGCTTCACGTCGTCCACATAGCCTTTGAGAACGAGCTGCAGCCCGGTGTTCTCGACGTCCGTCGCCTGCAGCACGTAAAACTTGAAATTCTTGTCCGTGCTCAGCAGGACGCGGGAAATGGAGAATAGCACGTCTTCCACCTTATCCATGGCTTCCGGAGAAGGCTCGAAAAGCGTTTCCAGATTACGGACCTTGCCTGCAATCACCGACCCTTTGAAGTCCGTCGCGAAAAGCTTGTCGAGCGGAAGATAAACACCGATCGTATCGCCTGCGATTTTGACCTCGATGTGATCGATGCCGTATTCCGTGCGGCAGATTTCGGAAAGAGATTCTTTCAAACGGTCCGAAGGATAGGACCTGGACTCGCAGCCGGCAGCCGCCAGAGCCATCAAGCAAAGTCCGATGAAAGCATGTCCCGTACGAAGTCTCATTTCAATTCGCTTCCTTCGCCCGGAAGAGGCACAGACCCGGTATCCGGATTGCCGCTGAAACGGCGAGGATTGGCCTTTCCGTACTCCGCGAAAATGGCCTCGATCTGGTCGTAATCCAGTTCCTGCTTGGTCAGAAGCTCGTGGGAAAACCGTTCGAACAGGTCTTTTTCCTGCTTGAGCAGGTCCTCGACTTCTTTCAGGCAGCCCTTGATGATCACCTGAACGTCGTCGTTGAGCTTGTTTTTGGTTTCTTCGGAAATCTGGGCCTTCGGAATGATCGTGTAATCGCCCACGAGGCCGGTAGGTCCCATGCCGCATTCCCACACCATGTGGTGGGCGATCGCCATGGCCTTCTTGAAATCGGAAGTCACGCCGCTCGTCGTGGTCTTGAACTTGACCTTCTCGCCGGCATAACCCGCAAGGCAGACCTTGATGTCCGCGAGAAGCGTCTCGCGGTCGTAGCTGTGCCATTCTTCGATGGACGTGGGATGCACGACGCCGAGGCTCGACTTCCTGGGAATGATCGAAGCCTTGAACACGTCGTTGCGCGGGTGCAGCAGGTAAGTCGTGATCAAATGACCCGTCTCATGGTACGCCGTCATTTCTTTTTCGCGCGCGTTCATCGTGATTTTATTTTTCGTCCCGAGGTCGATGCGTTCGATGGCCTCGGAAATTTCCTTGTGCGACACGATTTCCTTGCCGTGGCGCGTGGCGATCAGCGCGGCTTCTTTCACGATGTTCTCGATGTCGGCCGGGCTTTTGCCCACAGCTTTGCGCGCAAGGCGCTTGGAGTCAATCGAAGCTTCGTGCTTCACCTTGCCGAGATAGTATTTAAAAATCTCCTCGCGGCTTTCGAGGCCGGGCTTGGTCACGTAGAGTTTACGGTCAAAACGGCCGGGACGAAGCAGCGCGGGATCCAGCGAATCCTCCGCGGCGTTCGTGGCACCGATGACGATGATGTTTTCCGACTTCTGGGTGAGACCGTCCATTTCAACGAGAAGCTGGTTCTGCGTGGAATTGGATTCGCCGCTGCCGAACTGATTAAACGTACGGCGGTGGCCCATGGCATCCAATTCGTCGATGAAAATCACGCAGCCGCCTAAGCCATAAGACAAACGGCGGGCGGTCTGAAAAAGCTGGCGGACGCGGCTCGCACCGACTCCGACGAACACTTCGTTGAATTCACTGGCGGCCATGGAAAGAAACGGAAGGCCCGCTTCGGTAGCGATGGCTTTGGCCAGGTAGGTTTTGCCGCATCCCGGGGGACCCACCATGAGGATACCCTTCACGATCTTGCCGCCGATTTTTTTCACGCGGGCATGGTCTTTGATCAGCTGGACCACTTCCCAGGACTCTTCCTTGACGTCTTCGAGGCCGATGACGTCGGCAAACTTAATACTGACGTCCTTGGCATTGATGTTTTTCTTGTCGATCTTCGAAAAACCGCCCCGCATCACGGCCATATACATATAAACGAAGACCACGCTGTTCACGAGAACAAGCAGGATGGAGATCGGCATCTGCGCCAGCGTGATGTTCCGATAGTAGCTTTCCAGCGACATCATGCCGTAAACCGACAAAACGATCAGCAGAACCACGCCCAGGGTAATGAAAATCTTAGTCCGGTGATTCAGGTAATGCATTCTCAGAACGCGCATCTTTTTATTCATCGGATTCCCCAAACATTTTGTATTTCAATAAGTTGCATCAAATAGTGCGGGCAATAGTACTTAAAACTATACCCTTTCATTAAAAACTTTGTCAACCTTTGAAGGCCGTCTCCATGGGGCTGTCTGCTTTATGTTATAAATAATACCATAATGCTTCTTAAAGATCAGAGAGCCGCGTATAAGAAACGGCTTTTTAGCTCCATTTCTTAAACTCAATTCTGGGGACTCTACCAGTTATCCTGCCAATCCCCCGCCTTGGCCGCTGGTTCCTTGGATTCCTTGGTCTCCTCGGTTTCCGACCACCAGTCTTCCTGGGGGGCTTCCGAAGGAGCGGCCTCCGCCTGAGGCTGCTGCGCCGTTCCTCTTTCTTCCGTTCCCAGGTCTTCGGGGATGGGCTCACCCGGCTCCGGAATCCTGTCTGACGAAGCAGCTTTGGGGAGTTGCCACTCCACGGGCGTCTGCATGGGGGTTTTGACCAAAAAGTCGGTCCGTTTGTAAAATTTGAAAGACGGTGTCGGGGGGCCTTTGACTCCGTCTTTGGTTTCTTCCTCTTTTTGCTTTAGAGATATGGCGTCGGTCTGGGTGTTCTTGATGGGGTCGAAGTCTTTCCGGATCACCCCGGTATCAATCACAACGCTCGAGACCAGGACAAAAAGTAAAACCCAATCTTTGATTTTCATGGGCCACAACCGCAACAAGGACCCTCGGAACCTCCCTGTTGATTGGCGACTTTGACGTTTGAAGGGGCCATTCCATTCAATACCCCTCAATGATACCTTTAAAAGTAAGTAACTTCAAACAGCGGATTTGGCCCGTTTGGGCAGTTTTTCCAGATATTGTTTTAAGTAACTTCCCGTGTGGGAGTTAGAACATTTGAGCAAATTCTCCACCCGGCCCTGAAAAATGAGTTCTCCGCCTTTGCCGCCGCCTTCCGGGCCCAGATCGATGACGTGATCGGCAAGGCGGATGATTTCCATGTTGTGTTCGATGATGATAAGCGAGTTCCCGGCCGCCAACAGCTCGTCGAAGGCACTCATCAAATAATGGATGTCGTGATAATGCAGGCCGGTCGTAGGTTCGTCGAACAGGTAAACCACGTGCTTGGCTTTTTTCTCCAGCATTTCGACCGCCAGTTTCAGCCTCTGCGCCTCGCCGCCGGAAAGCGTGGTCGCCGACTGCCCCAGCCTTAAATACCCAAGCCCCACGCGCTGCAGCAGTTTCAGCTTCGCGCAAAGCGTGTCTTCGCCCGCGAAAAAGGCCACGGCATCGTCGATCGTAAGCCCCAGGATTTCGTCGACGTTTCTTTCACGGTAGCGGATCTCCAGGACTTCCGGCTTGTAGCGTTTGGCCTGGCATGCTTCGCAGGGAATGAAAACGTCGGCCAGGAAATGCATTTCGACTTTGATCCGCCCGTCGCCCTTGCAATGCGGACAGCGTCCGCCGTCCACGTTGAATGAAAAATGGCCGGGGCCGAACCCCTGACGCTTGGCCTGCGGCGTCGACGCAAGGAGCTTGCGGATTTCGTCAAAGGCCTTGATGTACGTGATCGGGTTGGAGCGCGGCGTGCGTCCGATCGGCGATTGGTCGACCAGGATCATCTCGTCGAAGCGGTCGAGGCCGCGCACGGCTTTGACCGGCCCGAGATCCTGGACCGGCTGCCCGCGGTCGCGAAGATAATGATTGTAGAGCGTGTCGTAAATCAGCGTGCTCTTGCCCGATCCGGAAACGCCGGTGACGACGACCATTTTTCCGAGCGGGATCTTCACGTCCACGCCTTTCAGGTTATGACCCGTGGCGCCTTTGATCTCGATGGACGCCTCCGGCGTCAGCGCGAGCTTGTCCGTTCCCCTGCGTTTGATCTCGAGCTTGCCCGAGAGATACTGTCCCGTAAACGATTCCTCGATCTTGTGAAGGTCCTTCACCGGCCCCTGGAAAAGGAGGCGGCCGCCGTTTTCACCGCCCCGCGGTCCCATGTCGAGCACTTCGTCCGCGGCTTCGATCATGGCGCGGTCATGCTCCACCACGACCACGGTATTGCCGAGGTCGCGCAGCTCCCGCAGCAGGCGGATCAGGAGATAATTGTCGCGCTCATGAAGCCCGATGCTCGGCTCATCCAGCACATACAGCGTATCGACAAGCGCCGAACCCAGCGAGGACGCGAGATTGATGCGCTGCACCTCTCCGCCCGAAAGCGTCCGGGAAAGACGCCCCAAGCTGAGATAACCCAGGCCCACTTCTACCAAAAACCGCAGGCGCCCCGTGATCTCGAGAAAAACCGGCTCGACCCGGTCGAAATCTTCCTTGGAAAACTTCAGGCCTTTGACGAAGGCCAGCAGGTCTTCGATGTTCATGTGCTGCAGGTCAGCGACCGATTTCCCGCCGACCTTGACGTAAATCGCCTCGGGCTTCAGCCGCGTGCCGTGGCATTGCGAGCACGGGATGTAGCAGCGGTACTTGCTCAGGAAAATGCGGACGTGCATCTTGTAGGTCTTGGTCTCCAGAAACTCGTAGAAATTTTTGACGCTGAAATATTCTTTCTCGGAACCGGGCCCGAAAAGAATCAGGTCGCGGTGCTTCTGCGAAAGGTCTTTCCACGGCTTGTCGAGCGGGATGCCTTTCTTCTCGCAGTATTTGATCATCTGCTTTTTTTCCCATTCCGCGCTCGGCTTGGTCCACGGCTCGATCGCGCCTTGGCGCAGGGATTTTTTCTCGTCCGGCACGACCAGGTTCCAATCGATTGTGATGACGCGGCCGAACCCCTGGCAAAGCGGGCAAGCGCCGAGCGGGCTGTTGAAGGAAAAAAGATTTGGCACGGGCTCCCGGAAAACGCGTTCGCACTCGCGGCATTGCATCTGGTCGGAGAATTTCAGCACCTTGCTTCCCACGGCGATCTGCACGGCTCCTTTTCCGAGGCGGAAGGCCAGCTCCACGGAATCAACCAGGCGTTTTTTTGATTTCTCCTCGACGGCCATCTGGTCCGCGACGACCTGCAGCTCTTCCAGCTTCTGCTTCTCGATCTCGGCTGCGGGCACGGCGGCGCCTTTGTAAAAAAACTCCGTAAATCCCTGGCGTTCGAGTTCGGCCAGGGACTCTTTCAGGTAATTTTTACCTTTCTGCCCCAGCGGCACGCGGAACAGCACCGCGGCTTTTTTTCCGGAGAATTCCCGGACCATCATCCCGGCGATGGACAGCGGGTTGTTTTGGGTAACTTCGATGCCGCAATCCGGGCAGAACGTCTGCCCGATGCGCGCAAAAAAAACGCGGAGGTAATCGTTGATTTCGGTCTGCGTGCCGACCGTAGACCGGGCATTGTTGATCGTGTTTTTGGCCTCGATCGCCAGCGCCGGAGGAATGCCGCTCACGCCTTCGACGTCGGGTTTTTCCATGCGCTCGAGGAATTGGCGGGCATAGGCCGACAGTGATTCGACGTAGCGGCGCTGGCCTTCGGCATAAAGCGTGTCAAAGGCGAGGGACGACTTTCCGGAGCCCGAGACGCCGGTGATGACGTAGAACCTTTTGTGGGGAAGAATCAGGTCCAGGTCTTTGAGATTGTGGGTTTTAACCCCGCGAAGAACGATAGCATCCATATACATCTATTAGTTTATCAGGGAGGTCAAGCGTTGGAACGAAGCTTCAAACGGGAAGGAAAAT
Source organism: Verrucomicrobiia bacterium (assembly GCA_035495615.1). NCBI lineage: Bacteria > Pseudomonadati > Verrucomicrobiota > Verrucomicrobiia > Verrucomicrobiia bacterium. The sequence continues at coordinate 53,328 of DATJFP010000011.1, forward strand.
CAGGCCGGAAATCAGACTTCGCGGCTGAGGTACTGGGAAATGCGTTTCAAAAGGACGTCGCCGTCTTTGACGTGCTGGGAATACTCCGCCAGGGAGACGGAGGTCTCGTTGCGGTTCATGCGGGTAATGAGGAGAGTCGCCGTACGGATGTCCGCATCCTCAAAGCTGCCGAAATCGATGTTGCGCACCTTAATGAGGCCTTTTTCTTTCTCGGTTTCCTCGAGCTCCCAGCCGCCGACATTCTCAACCGCTTCCAGAGTACGCAGATACGTCAAATCAAAAGGCAGCTGGTAAATCAGCACTTCGTCGTGGGCAGGAAGAAGCTTGTCTTTGGTCGAAGCGCAGCCGGCGAGGGCAACAGCGAAAACGAGTATTAAGGTTTTTTTGATCATGATATCCGCCTCAGGTTCTCAATGAATCGGCAAAACCGGAAAAGCCTTGAATTAAAATTTTCCGGTCATGCGGACGAACGGGCCATGGGACGTGAAACCGTTGGACTTCCGGAGATCGTCCTCGAAGTCCGTGAAATTGTACCCCACGCCCATTCGGACGTATTCGTAGAACTCCCGGTCGATTTCCAGGAGCGGCCCGTGCTTGAGCGTCTGCGCCGCGTCAAACTGCCAGAGCATGCGGTATTCGGCGGCCACGTCCCATTTGCGCGTGACGTGGAAATTGAAGCGATGCGCCCACAGGAAATTGTGAAGGACCGACTCCGCGCTGTACGGCGTGTCCAGCATGGACCGCTTGTAAGCGATTTTTTCCACCACGCCGAGAAGCCGGTGCAGGTCGTAGGCCATGTCCACCGCGATGATATGCGCGGTCTCGTCGGTTTCGGCGGCCGAAAAACTGCCGGTCGTGAACTGGACGTCGTCGGCGAAATTGCGCACGTACGTGTAGCGCGACAGCATGTTGAAGCGGTCGAAATCCACGGGGCGGTATGCGAAGCCGGTCGACAGCTCCATGAAGTCGGCGACATCGTCTCCCGGATCCGTGAAGCGCGACTTGCCAAAGTCCACCTTCCCGAGGTAGCTCAGGTCCTCGTTGATGTGGTATTCGACGGAATTGCGCGTGACCCATTGCCAGAGCTTCGGGGCATCCTGGTCGCGGCGGACCTCGAGATAAGTGCGCGCGCGCAGCTTTTTGCCGTCGGCATAGGCCAGCGCGCCTGAAACCGTGTTGAAGGTATTGGTCCGTGCAAGCGCGTTGGCGGCCGAGATGTCGAGAAGGCGCGTGCTGGAATTGTCCAGGTGCCTTCTTTCGTAACGCGCCTCGTAGTCCCAATGATCGTGCATTTCGCCGGAAATGCCCAGGATGTCCGCGAATCCGTCCACGCTCTGGTGCGTGGAGTATTCACGCTCGGAAAACACGCGGGACTTTTCTGAGAGCGAATAAGAGCTGCCGATGGCGCTCGATAAGGTCTTTTCACCGATGCCGCGGTCGCGCATGCGGATGTTGGCATAAGAACGCGAGCGCGAGTTGTGCTGCTTTTCGAGGCCGAAGTAGGTGGCGTCTCCGGCATTGCCGAACATTTCTTCGAGGTACGCGAAAATCTGATTCGTAACTTCATACCGCACGCCGCCGCCCAGCTGATACAGGTTGTCCCCCTTCATCTGCATCTGGAATTTTCCATACGGCATGATGCTGTCTGTCACGCGGTATCCCGCTTTGACGGCAACGCCGCGGTCAAAAGGAAATTCCGAAAGCAGGGTCTCGTTCAGATTGCGCGGATTGGCGGGAAAATCCGTGCGCTGTTCGATGTATTCGACTTCGCCCAGGTAACGCCCGTCGTCGTAGCCCAGCTGGCCGATATGGTTTTGC
>DATJFP010000012.1 GCA_035495615.1 Verrucomicrobiia bacterium
GTTTTCGCGCCGCCGAAATAAAGCGCGCCCGCTTCCGGGGATGAAAGGCCGGTCACGCAGTTGAAAAAAGTCGTTTTGCCCGCGCCGTTCGGGCCGATCAGGCTGAGGATCTTGCCGCGGGGAATCTCGAAGCTCACGCCGTCGACCGCGGTGACGCCGCCGAAGCGCTTGGTCACGTTTTCGGCGCGCAGCAGCACCGGATCGAGGACCGTATCTTTTTTCGTTTCCTTTTTGGGAGCTTTTCCGTTGGACGTCTTCACGCCGGCGCCTTTTCTTTTTTCCTGCGGAACTCTTCGACATGGCGCGACTCGCCCAGAAGGCCCTGCGGCCGGAACAGCATGATGAGGATCATGGCGACACCAAACAGCAGCATGCGGTAGATCTCGAAGCCGCGCAGAAGCTCGGGCAGGATGCTCAGCATGAACGCGCCGATGAGCACGCCTTCGATGTTGCCCAGGCCTCCGAGCACGACCATGGCCAGCACCATGACCGAAAGAATGAAATCGAAGCTGTCGGGCGACACGGTGCCCTGCTTCGACGCGAAGATGCAGCCCGCGATGCCGGCGATGAAGCCGCCGATGCCGAAGGACGAAAGCTTCGCCCACATGGGATTGATACCCATGCAGGACGCGGCGAGCTCGTCCTCGCGCAGCGCGACCCACGAACGGCCGAGCCGCGAAGACTCGAGCCGGCGCAGCATGAAAACCAGGATGCCGACGATCGCGAAGACCAGGTAATAATAAGGAAGCGGCTTCACGCCGAAATTCATTTTAGGGAACCAGAGCGTGGGATGCTGGATGCCGAGAAGGCCGTTGGGGCCGCCCGTGACTTCGTCCACGTTGTTGAGGGCGATCCGCACGATTTCGCCGGCGCCGAGCGTGACGATCGCGAGATAATCGCCGCCGAGGCGCAGCGCGGGCCACGCGAGCAGCATGCCGAAAAGAGCGCCGGCCGCGCCGCTCACCCAGATGCCGGCCCAGAACGGCATGTGGAAGTGGATGTTGACGAGCGCATAGGTATAGGCGCCCACGGCGTAGAACGCGGCATAGCCGAGATTGAGAATGCCCGCGTACCCCACGATCACGTTGAGGCCGAGCGCCAGGATCATGAAAATTCCGGCCGTCACCATGACGTCGCGGTGGTAGTTATTGCCGTTGACGAGCGGGAAAATAAAAAGCAGGCCGAGCACGAACCACACCCAGGCGCGCGAGGAAATGGAAATGGGCTTCATACTTTTTTCACCACGCGGGCGCCGAGCAGGCCGGAAGGCCGGAACAGCAGGATAAGGATCAGGATGAAGAACGCGAAAACGTTTTTCCATTCGGACGAGAGATAGCCCGCGCCGAGGCCTTCCAGCACGCCGATGAGAACGCCGCCGATCATGGCGCCCGGGATGTTGCCGATACCGCCGAGCACCGCGGCCGTGAATGCTTTCAGGCCCGCGAGGTAGCCGTCATGGAAATTGATGGTGCTGTAATAAAGGCCGAACAGCACGCCGCCCGCGCCGGCCAGCGCCGAGCCCACGCAAAAGGCCATGGCGATCACGCGGTCCACGTTGATGCCCATGAGACTCGCGGCCTTGATGTCGTCGGCCAGCGCGCGCATGGCCTTGCCGGTGGTCGTGTACTGGATGAAAAAGTGCAGCGCGGCCATGAGCGAAATCGAGATGACGGCGATCAGGACCTGCAGATTGGTGATGGTGACGTTCGCGAGATCGAACTTATGGATGGGAATGACCGAGGGGAAACTTTTATCCGCGGGGCCGAAGAGCAGCATGACCGCGTTCTGCAGCACGAAGGAAACGCCGATGGCCGTAATGAGCGGCGCAAGGCGCGGCGCGTGGCGAAGCGGCTTGTACGTGCTCTTTTCCACGATCCAGCCCAAGAGCGCGGTGCCCGCCATGACGAACAGCATCATGGTGGGAAGAAAAAAAACGAGGTTGCCCGAACCGGTGCCGGCTCTCTGGAAAATCAGGCAGATGAAGAGGCCGATGTAGGCGCCCACCATGAAAATTTCGCCGTGGGCGAAATTGATGAGCTGGACGATGCCGTACACCATGGTGTAACCGAGAGCGATGAGGGCGTAAATCATGCCGATGGTCAGGCCGTTGACCACCTGCTGCAGGAAAACGTCGGCTGCAGTCATGCCGGCTTTCCGGAATTACTCCGCCGGCCCAACGTAAACCAGCTTCCCGTTTTCGATCTTAAAAAGGCCGATGACCTGGTTTTTGTTGTCGCCTTTTTCGTCGAAGACGACTTCCCCGGCCACACCTTTAAAGGAAGGGATCTCGCGCATGGCCTTCAGCACGGCGCCGCGGTCTTTCACGCCGGCCTTGCGGATGGCGTCGATCAGGATGTTGGCCGAATCGTACGCGTAAGCCGACCACTGGCCGATGGGGCCGAAGGCGGTTTCGTAGTCGCGCACGAACGCGAAGGCCTCGGGAAGTTTTTTGATGTCGCCGCCCACCATGGTCGCGTACGTGCCTTCCGCGATTTCCGGCGTGGCAAGATCGATCAGGATCGGCGTGGCCAGCCCGTCGCCGCCCATGTAAGGCGCGGTGATGCCCAGGCCGCGCGACTGGCGCAGGAGCAGCGCGCCTTCGGGATAAATGCCTCCGAAATAAACAAGGTCCGGCGCGAGCGGCTTCATCTTGGTCAGCAGCGGCGTGAAGTCCTTGTCCCCCTGCGTGATGCTTTCGTGGCCGAGCACCGTGATGCCGATCTCTTTCGCGCGTTTTTCGAATTCGTCGGCCAGGCCTTTGCCGTATGTCGTCTTGTCGTCGATGACGTAAACCGTTTTCGCCAGCAGCTTGTTCTTCGCGACGTCCGCGCCGCGCGGGCCCTGGACGTCGTCGGTCGCGGCCACGCGGAAAAACGTGGCAAAGCCCTGCTTGGAAAGTTCGGGATTGGTGGAGCCGGGCGTGATCTGCGTGAGCCCGGCTTCGGAATAAATCGCGGACGCGGGTTTCGAGCAGGAAGAATTGAAGTGGCCGACGACGCCGAGGACATCCGGGTCGGCCGCGAATTTATTGGCGACCGCGACCGCCTGCGAAGGGTTGTGCTGGTCGTCCATGGAAACGAATTCCAGCTTGTAGCCGGGGATGACTTCCCCTTTTTGATTGGCCTGCTGCACCGCGAGCTTCGCGCCCTGGCAAAGGTCGATGCCCAGCTGCGCCTGATCGCCGGTAAGGGGCGCCGCGCAGCCGATCTTGATGGTGGCCGCGCCCGTGGACGGGGCCTGATTGCATCCGGAAAAAGCCAAAGCCAGAACAGCCAAGACGAGAATGCTTTTCTTCACTTAATCCCTCGCAGGTTGTCGGATTATAAGATTATTGGGCAAAAGACCGCAAGTGCGCATTTTGATGAGTCACCGGCAAAGGCTCTCTTGCTGCCAATGTCAGTCCTGCAATCCCGGCCTTGGGGACAGGTTCACGAACCTGTCCCTGTCCATGCAGCGGGGGTTTCAGCCGACGTAGGCGTCCGCTTCGATTTCAATCAACATTTGCGGGTCGATCAGGCGGCTGACTTCTACCATTGTCGTGGCTGGACGCACGTCGCTGAAAAACTGGCCGTGGGCCTTGGCGGCTTTTTCCCAGTCCGCGATATGCGTCATGTAAAGCCGCGTGCGCACCACGTCTTTCATGGACGAGCCCGCCTGCTTGAGCGCGGCCTCGATGTTCTTCAGGCTCTGAAGCGTCTGCGCGAAGATGTCGCCGACGCCGACCAGGCCGTTGGGCCCGCTCGCGGTCGTGCCCGACACGTGGATGTAATTACCGACCTTCACGGCGCGGGAATAGCCGATGATCGGTTCCCATTTGCCGCCGGTCGAAATGTTCTGCCTCTGCGATGTCTCTTGTGCCATAAAGCCTCCGTTTTGATTGAATCGGGTCTATTCTATCCGAATCTTCCCGTAATGTAATCTTCCGTTTCCTGCCTGTCCGGCGCGCGGAAAATTTTGCCGGTCGGGCCCATTTCGATGAGCTGACCGAGATAGAAATACGCGGTTTCGTCGCTGACGCGCGCGGCCTGGGCCATGTTGTGCGTGACGATCACGATCGTGTAGTCGCGCTTGAGCTCGCGGATGAGCTCTTCGATGTGCTGCGTGGCGATGGGGTCCAGCGCGGAGCAGGGTTCGTCCATCAGCACCACGCTCGGCGACACGGCCGTGACGCGCGCAATGCAGAGCCGCTGCTGCAGCTCGCCCGAAAGCGTGATCGCGGGCGCGTCCAGCTTGTCCTTTAATTCGTCCCAGATGCCGACGCCTTTCATGCTGTTTTCAACCCGCTCCAGGATTTCGGAATTGTTCAGCGTCGTGTGCAGCTTCAGCCCGAACGCCACGTTTTGATAAACCGAAAGCGGAAACGGATTCGGCCGCTGGAAAACCATCCCTACGGTTTTACGCAGCTCGATCAGGTCGGTTTTCTTGCCGTACGCGGAAAGGCCGCCGATCAGGATGTCGCCGGAAGTGCGGACCTCGGTGAAGATGTCGTTCATGCGGTTGATGGAGCGGAGCAGCGTGGACTTGCCGCAGCCTGACGGGCCGATGATGGCCGTCACCTTCTTCTTCTTGATGGCCATGTTCACGTTCGTCAGCGCGTGGAAGTGGCCGTAGTAGAGATTGAAGTCCTTGATTTCGATGGCTTGCTGGCCCGGAGCGGTTTCGCCCGGGGCCTTCTCAGCCAAATCGGCCTGAAACATAATCTTCCGTCCTTTTGTCCTGCGGCACGCGGAAAATATCTTCCGTGTCGCCGATTTCGACCAGTTCTGACGTGAGGAAAAAAGCCGTGCGGTCGCTGACGCGCGCGGCCTGTTTGGTATTGTTCGTGACGAGAACCTGCGTGTAGCGGTCTTTCAGAAGCGTCATGGCTTCTTCGACTTTGGCTGTGGAAATCGGATCCAGACCCGAGCACGGCTCATCGTAGAGGATGACGTCCGGCTCCACCGCAAGCGTCCGCGCGATGCAAAGTCTTTGTTGCTGCCCGCCCGACAGCTTCATGCCGGGCATATCCAGCCTGTCTTTGACTTCGTCCCACAAAAACGCGGCGCGCAGGCTTTTTTCCACGATCACGTCCAGGTCCGCGCGCCGGCTGACACCGTGCACCTGGGGGCCGTAGGCCACGTTGCCGTAGATCGAAAGCGGCAGCGGCGCGGGCATCGCAAAAATCATCCCGATCCTTTTGCGCACGTCATTGATGTTGATCTTGTGGTAAATGTCCTCGCCGTCCAGCAGGATCATGCCGTCCCTGCGGAAGAAAGGGTCACGGTCGTTCAGGCGGTTCAGCGTGCGGAGAAGCGTGGTCTTGCCGCTGTTGGCCGGGCCGATGATGCCCAGGATTTCCTTGTCGCGCACGTCGAGCCAGACGTCTTTGAGCACGCATTTGTCGGCGAAAAAAACCGACAGGCCTTTGATCTGAAGTTTGGCTTTGAAGTCTTCTACCATTGTTTTTTCTTCCGGAAGTGCGCGCGGATCAGGATCGCGCAGAAATTCATGATGAAGACCATGCCGATCAGGACAAGCGCGGTGCCGTACTGCACCTGCGGTTTGATCTTGGGCACCTGCGTGGAAATCACGTAAAGATGATAGGGCAGCGCCATGCACTGGTCCATGATCGATTTCGGCAGCTTCGGCAGATAAAACGCGGCCACAGTAAAAAGAATCGGCGCGGTCTCGCCCGCGGCGCGGCTCATGGCGAGGATCGTGCCGGTCATGATGCCGGGCAGCGCGTTCGGCAGCACCACCTTGCGGATCGTCTGCCATTTCGTGGCGCCGAGCGCGAGGCTCGCTTCGCGGAACGATTGCGGCACGGTGCCGAGCGCCTCGCGCGAGGCCGTGATGATAACCGGCAGGCTCATGATCGCAAGCGTCAGCGATCCGGAGAGAATGGACGCCTTGAAGTTCAGGAACGTGACGAAAAGCCCGAGGCCGAAAAGCCCGTACACCACCGACGGCACGCCGGCCAGGTTCGCGATGGCGATCTCGATCGCGCGCGTCAGCCAGTTGTCCTTCGCGTATTCGGAAAGGTAAATCGCGGCCAGGATGCCGGCGGGCAGCGCAAAGACCATGGTGCCGAAGACAAGGTAAAGCGTCCCGACGATCGCGGGGAAGATGCCGCCCGCGCGCATGCCCATGCGCGGCTTCTCCGACAAAAATTCCCAGCTCATGGCCGGAAGCCCGTTTTTCAGGATCATGATCGTGATGAGCACCACCGGAATCACGATGACGAAGGTGGACAAGAGGAGAAGCGTGAACGCGATCCGCTGGGTGACGCGGGGATGGACGCGGATCATTTGCGCCTTCCTTTGATAAAGAACGACGCGGTCATGTTGATGACGAAGGTGATGAGGAAAAGCAGGATGCCGATCGCAAAAAGCGCGTAATAGTGGTCACTCCCCTGCACGGCCTCGCCCATTTCCGCCGCGATCGTCGCGGTCATGGTGCGGACAGGCTGGAGAAGGCTCGTCGGGATGTTTGCCGCGTTGCCGGTGATCATCATGACGGCCATGGTCTCGCCGATCACGCGGCCGATGCCGAGCATGACGGCCGCCACCATGCCCGAAGACGCCGCGGGCAGGAGCACGCGCCAGATCATCTGCCATTTCGTGGCGCCCAGCGCCAGGGCTCCGGCGCGGTAGGAATTCGGCACGGCGCGCAGCGCGTCGTCCATCATGCTCACGATCGTGGGCATGGCCATGAACGCCAGCATGATCGAACCGGAAACGCCGGTGAGCCCGGTGGGCGTGTGAAAGATCTGCTTCACGAGCGGGACGAGCGTGACGAGCCCGATGAAGCCGAGCACGATGCTCGGGATCGCGGCCAGGAATTCAACGGTCGTTTTCAGGATCTCGCGCAGCCACGACGGCGCGACTTCCGCGATGAAGATGGCCACGCTGATCCCGAGCGGCACGGCAAGGAACAGCGCACCGAGCGTCACGGCAAGCGATCCCAGGAGCAGCGGCAGCACGCCGAAATGCGGGGGCTTGGAGATCGGATACCAGCGGTGGTCCGTGAGGAAGCGGCCAAGCGGGTATTCGGCAAAGAGAGAGAGGCCTTCCTTTAATAGGAAGATGAAAATCAGGACCACGAAGAAGATCGAAAGCATGCCGGCCGCGAAGATGGCCTTTTCGATCACGAATTCCAGGACTTTGGCCGAGGGTTTCCGGACGGATTCCATGAAGCCCGTCCCTATTTTTTCAGCGGTACGAAATCAAGCGTCTTGACGATTTCCTGTCCCGCGTCGCTGAGGACGAAGCCGGTGAAATCCTTGGCGCTGCCTGCGGGCTCTCCTCGCGTGAGGAAAAGAAGAGGACGCGAGATCGGATATTCCCCGCTCTGCACGGTCTCGAGCGACGGCCCGATGGCCTGAGCGGAAGCGTCTTTGGAAACCGTGACGACCTTGATCGTATTGTCCACATAGCCGAGCCCGACGTAGCTGATCGCGGCTTCATTCGACTGAACTTCCTGCACGATGGCCTGGCTGGAAGGCATCATGAGCGCGCTCTGCGCGTATTCTTCCGGGCCTTTGGCATTGCCCTTGCGGAGCACGTGCTCGAGAAAAAAGACATGCGTGCCGGAATTGCGCTCACGCGACAGCACGAGGATCTGCTTGTCCGGGCCTCCCACGTCTTTCCAATTCGTGACCTTGCCGGTGAAGATGTCCGCAAGCTGGGCAATCGTCAGGTGTTCGACGGAATTGGACGGATGCACGACGACCGCGATGCCGTCGTAAGCCACGGTGGTTTCCTTGATCTCGGAGCCTCCCGCCTTGGCTTTTTCCTGTTCTTCGGCGGTGATGTCGCGGGAAGCCTGGGCAATGTCGCAGGTTCCGGAAATAATGGCCGCGATTCCGGTGCCGGAACCGCCGCCCGTCACGGCAATGCTGACTTCGGGATGCTGGGCCATGAATTCCTCGGCCCAGGCCTGGCCCAGGTTCACCATGGTATCCGAACCTTTGATCTGAAGAGACTCCGCGCGCGCGGCGGGGCTGGAAAAAAGAATAAAGGCAGAAAACAGAGCCAAGCTTCCGAAAACGTTCCGGATCTTCATAACGCCTCCCTTATTTTATGGAACAAGAAACCTGCGGGGCTTGCCCCGTGGAACGCCGCTGCAACGGGCGGCGGGCCGGGGGTACTATACTTCAATTCCGGGTATGGCCTAAGTAAAGTCTATGTAAAGTCGGCTGGGGGCAGGAGGAAGAGACGGCAAATCCGCAGAAAGACGATCAGACTTCCGGCTCGGCGGCGGGCTGGCGTCCGCCCATCTGGATGCGGTGGCGGACTTCTTTGCCCTGCTTCAAATAAATGACGTCTTCGGCGATGTTGCAGGCAAGGTCCGCGATCCGTTCCAGGTTGTGGCTGATCATCAGGTAATTGATGCCCGCGTTCACGCTTTTGGAATCGGCTTCCATATAATCGCTGACCAGGTAATAAAAGGCCGCGTTGGAATCGTCGACTTCGTCGTCGCGCTTGAGCACAGCGAGGGCCAGGTCCGGATCTTCGCGCATGAAGGCATTGACCGCGTCGCGGAACATGGTCTGGACCGAACGGGCCATTTTTTCAAGCGGCTCCGTAAGTGGCAGTTCCGGCTCCTGCAGAAGGAAGAGCGTTTTTTCGGCAATGTTCACGGCATGATCGCCCATGCGTTCGAGGTCGGTATTGATTTTCAGTACCATGGTGATGAGCCGGAGGTCCACGGCCATGGGCTGGCCCCGCACGAAGAGATTGTGGCCTTTCTGGTCGACCTCGATTTCCAGCGTGTTGATGGCAGTTTCCTCCCGGATCACTTCCTCCGCCAGTTTCCCATCGCGGGAAAACAAGGCGTCGCAGGCCTTCGAGACGGCTTCTTCGACTTTGAAACTCATCTCCAAAAGCCGCTGCTTTAACCCCTTCAATTCCTCATGAAAATGGCGTTCCATGGCGTCTCCTTCGATGGCAGGTGCTCAACCGAACCTTCCGGTGATGTAATCTTCCGTTTCTTTCTTGTCGGGATTCGTGAAAATCTTGCGGGTCGCGCCGAATTCCACGAGCGAGCCCATGTAAAAATAGCCCGTATAGTCGCTGATGCGCGCGGCCTGCTGCATATTGTGGGTCACGATCACCATGGTGTAGGTATTCTTCAGGGAATGAATCAATTCCTCGATCTTGCCTGTGGAAATCGGATCCAAAGCGGAACAGGGCTCGTCGAAAAGAATGACCTCGGGCTTGACGGCAAGCGCCCGGGCGATGCAGAGCCGCTGCTGCTGTCCGCCGGAAAGGCTCATGCCGGAGCGGTGCAGCTTGTCTTTGACTTCGTCCCACAGCGCGGCCATGGTGAGCGACGATTCGACGGTTTCGTCCAGTGCCTGTTTATTCCTGAACCCCGTCAGCTTGAGTCCTGCCACCACGTTGTCATAAATGGAAAGCGTCGGAAAAGGATTCGGCCTCTGGAAAACCATGCCCACTTTCCGGCGAAGCGTGATCAAATCGACGGGCCGGTTGTAAATGTCCTGCCCGTCCAGAAGTACGCGGCCGTCGATGCGCGCCTGGGCCGTGAGCTCATGCATGCGGTTGAGGCATCGGATGAACGTGGATTTTCCGCAGCCCGAAGGCCCGATGATCGCGGTGACCTTCCCCTCCTGCATCTTGACGTTGATTTCTTTCAGGATCTGGACCGCGCCGAAATACGCGTTCAAACGGCGCACCTTGATCTTGCTCTTGATTCCCTTTTCTTCGGTCTCGGCGGCGGTTTCCGCAGGGGGCTCTTGATTTTTGACCTTGAGCTGCATGACAGTGGCCTCCATTTTTAATAGTCCGCCCGCACAGTGCGGGATTTCGTAAAAAAGCGGCTCAATAACGTAAGCGTAAACACGATGGCAATCAAAACCAGCGCCCCCGCCCAGGCCTGGCGGTGCCAGTCTTCGTAAGGCGAGATCGCATATGCGAAAATCTGCAGCGGCAGCGCCGCGATCGGTTCGGTAAGGCTGTGGTTCCACACCCGGTTGCCGAACGCGGTGAAAAGAAGCGGCGCGGTTTCCCCTGCGACTCTGGCGATCGCAAGCAAAGTGCCTGTCAAAATGCCGGACATCGCGGTTTTCATTACAATGCTGAGGGTCGTACGATAACGGCTGATGCCGAGCGCGAGCCCCGCCTCCCGCAGCGTCGTAGGCACGGTCTTAACGATCTCTTCGGTCGTCCGGAGCACCGGAGGAATCAGCATGAGCCCCAGCGCCATGCTCCCGCTGATTGCGGAAAACCCTTTCATGGGCAGCACGAAAAGCGAATAGGCCACGATCCCGACCACTATGGAGGGAACGCCGGTGAGGACGTCCGCGGTAAAGCGGATCGCGGAGCATGCCTTGCCCCTGCCGAACTCCGCCAGATAAACGCCGCCGAAAATGCCGACGGGCAGGGCCCAAAGGCAGGCCAGCCCGACAAGCAGCAGAGTGCCCGTAATCGCGTTGGCCATCCCGCCGCCGGGCTCTCCGACGGGCTGGGGCAGGCGTGTAAAAAAATCAAGGTTGATGCTGCCGATGCCTTTGGAAATCACATAGGCAAGGATGCTGAAAAGAGGCAGCAGCGTGACCGCGACACATAAAAAAGTCGCCACAATCATCACCTTGCTTACGGTTTGCCGGAAGACGGGACTCATGCTTGCCTCGATGCCTTTCCCGCCACGGACCATACCAGCACGCGGGCGGCGATATTGAGCAGCAGTGTGATACACAAAAGGACAAGCCCGGCTTCAACCAGAGCCGCGGTATGGATCTCGGTCGTGGCTTCGCTGAATTCATTGGCGAGGAGCGATGCCATCGTATAAGACGGGTTGAAGAGCGAGAGTGAAATGTCCGGGCGGTTGCCGATGACCATCGTGACCGCCATCGTCTCTCCGATGGCGCGGCCGAGGCCAAGAAGAACGGCTCCCACGATTCCCGAAAGGCTCGACGGCAGAATGGCGAGCTTGATCATTTCCCAGCGGGTAGCGCCGACGCCGAGGGCCGCTTCCTTCTGCGAAGTCGGCACGGTGAGAAAAACCTCCCGGCAAATCGACGAGATGGTCGGGATGATCATGATGCTGAGGATGATGCCGGCCGCCAACATGCCGACGCCGTAAGCCGGGCCCTGGAAAAAAGGCAGGAATCCGAGGTACCGCTTGAGCGCGGGCTCGACCACCGAACGCAGGTAAGGCGCCAGCACAAAAATGCCCCAGAGACCGTAGATCACGCTCGGGATCGCGGCGAGCAGTTCGATCAGCATGTTGAGCGGCGAGCGGATCCAAAGCGGCCCCAGTTCACTCAGAAAAAGCGCGATGCCCAGAGAAAGAGGCACCGCGATGAGGAGCGCCAGCAGCGAGGACACAATCGACCCGTAAATCACCGGCAGAATGCCGAACTGCCCGTTCACCGCGTCCCAGTCCGACCGCACAAGAAACCGCCATCCGAACTCCTTGATGGCCGGCCAGGAAAATTTTGTCAGGATGGCAACGATCAAAAGCGCCATGGCCACGACCGACCAGGAAAGGACCGCAAGGCTTCCCTGGAAGACCGTATCCTGAATTTGCGATTTTACTTTCATTTTTTTCCCGCGATGTTTTGAAAAGCACAAGCGAGCAGGAGTTGCCGAAGGGAGGTCCGGGAACCGCGCGTGCTCGCTTATGCTCTGTTGCTAGATCATGGCGTTTCGCCTGACGCTCGTTTAAGCCGCCTGGATTTCGTTCAGCTTCTGGTCGATCTTGGCGACCATGGATTCGGGAAGAGACGCGTAGAGCAGGTCTTTGGTGTACTGCTGCCCGTCATGCACGGCCCAGCGGAGAAAATCCACCACAGCCTTTCCCGTTTCCGGATTTTTCTGTTTTTGATAAACCAGGATCCACGTGAAGCCGGCGATCGGATAAGCATCCGCCCCGTCAGGATTGACCAGCGACACGCGGAAATCGTCCGGCATGTTCTCGAGCTTTCCTTCGATCGCCTTCGTGGTGGATTCCAGCGTCGGGCGGATGAAATTGCCCGACTTGTTCTGCACTTCAGCGTACATAAGGTGATTGTGCTCCGCATAGGCAAGCTCGACGTAGCCGATGGAATTCGGCGTCTGCGTGAGCGTTCCGGCAACACCTTCGTTACCCTTGCCGCCAAGACCCGTCGGCCAGCTCACCGAGGTTCCCTTCCCGACTTTCTTTTTCCACTCCGGCGAAACCGAGGAAAGGTAATCCGTGAAGATGTTGGTCGTGCCGCTGCCGTCCGAACGGTGGACAACGATGATGTCCGCCAAAGGCAGATTGACGTCCGGGTTGTCGGCCGTAATGCGCGCATCGTTCCACTTCGTGATCTTGGCCAGGAAGATATCCGCGATGACGTCGGATTTCAGCTTGAGCGACTGCCTGACTTCCGGAATGTTGTACGTGACGACCACCGCGCCGGCCACCATGGGAATGTGAAACAGCTTGCCCGCCGCGCCGCGGAGCTGCTCGTTAGTGAGCGCCGCGTCGGACGCCCCGAAATCCACGGTCTGCGCGGAAATCTGCTTGATGCCTCCGCCCGAACCGATGGACTGGTAGTTGAAATTCACCGAAGTGTTGATCTTGGAATATTCGGAGAACCATTTGGAATAAATCGGGTACGGGAAAGTGGCGCCGGCTCCATTGATAAGTTTGGCTTTTCCTTCCGCCATGCCCGGCTGAACGCCGGCCGCCATGACCAGTGCCATCATCAGAGCGGCGATTTTTGACGCCTTCATGAACCTTTTCATTGTCTTCTCCTTTTAAAAATTGAGGTGCGGGGACGGACCCATGGTCCGCCCCCTGCCCGTTAAAACTTCCATGCCAGGTCGACCTGGAGACGGCGTTGCTGCTGGTCCAGGATTCCGGCAGTCCCCGCATTCAGATTGTCTACAAAATACATGGAGGTGCCGAAGGTCAGTGAATCTGTGATGCCGTAACCAAGCTTCAAGACGCTGCCCCGGCGGCCCGTGAACCCGTCGCCGAAATCGCTGTCATTGAATGCGGCCGGCACGGCGTTGACGCCGATGACCTTGTATTGGTAGCCGAGCTCCCAGTCGTGTTTTTTCTTCACGCTTCCGAGCTTGAGGCCCAGGGCCCAGGCAAAATCACTTTCCCCCGAATGCTCGATCGTGGCTCCATGGAAGCCGTCTGCCGCATCGGAAACGTTTCCGGCGAGGTCCAGGTAACCGGTAAACGGGAGGCTGTGGATCGTTGGGAACCCGATTTCGCTGTAGTATTCGATGACGTTGAATTCACCCGCATCGAGCTCCGTGGACAGAGAATCCACATTGGGATTGGTGCGGGCCAGGGAAGCGCCGCCTCCGGTCAGGAAGTTGCTCATCCGCGCGTAATTGTTAAAATTGTAAAGCGAGAACGCATGCAGCCATTTGACCGGCGTATCCATGACCCGGAACGACGGCTGGAGCCCCACCTGGTAGGCGAAAAGATTTGCGTCTCCCCCCACGGTCGCATCTTCATCGAGAATGAATTGTCCCGTGGTGGCATAGGCATCGAGCCCGAAATCCTCGCTGTCGATCGGCATGAAGTCGAATTTTTCGTAAACACCCTCGGGCCGGATGTCGCGGTCCCAAATGATGTCAGACGATCCCTTCTCGAACGGGTTGGCCATTTTTCCGGCGGTGATCTCCGACGTTTTGAGCGGGCCGATGTTGGAGAGGAACTTCGGCTTGTAAGTCGCCCAGGCGCGCTCGATGAAGATGGGCTTGAAGTTGAAGTTGTTGTCGAACGTCGTGTTTGTGGAATTCGGGTCGTTGTTCGCGCCCGCAGACTGCTCGCCGGAAGCCATGAAAAACCCGATGTTCATCTGGTCGTTCATCTTCTTTTCGAAGCCGTAACGCAGGCGGTAACGGAAGCGGTTGCGGTCATCGGTCTCGGAGGGATTGCCGCTGTTGTAGTGGAAACCTTCATAACGCAGCCTCAAATCGCCCGAAAACTTCAGGTCCTTGATCCACTTGGAAGCGCCGCCGGTGGCTTGGTCGAGCATGGAATTGAAATTGCTTTCGGTCATCATGACCGGGCTGGCCGGAGTTTCGGGCGCTCCGGATACCGCAGCCCCTCCCTGGTGGCTTTCTAGATCCTGAATCTTCTCGCCCTGCCAGCGGATGGTCTTCGCCATTTCGTTCATCTGGGACTGCATGTTCTTGACCATGTCCATCAGAGCGCCGTCATCGGCTCTCACGGATGTGGAAAAAGCAAAGGCGGCCAGCGCCACCCCGCCTGCG
>DATJFP010000013.1 GCA_035495615.1 Verrucomicrobiia bacterium
CGTCGTCCTTGACCGACTATTACATCGATCACGACTGGCATTGGAACGCGAAAGGCCATGCCCTGGCCGCCGAGCAAATCCGGAATTTTTTGGACTCTCTTCCGACACCGGAGAAGAGCGCATGAACAGCCGCGTCGCGGACGGACCCCAGACCTTGAAGGCGCGCGCCGGGATTTTCGCGGCCGCTGTTTTTTCCCTGGCCGCGCCGTGGTGGGCGCCGCATTTCCAGGTGCTTCACAACCGCACGCTGTTTCTTGCCGCAGATTCGTTCGTGCTGCTGGGCCTCGCGCTTTTGGCCGGGCTCGCCGCTGAAAAATTTCTTCCCGACGCATGCTTGTCCGCCGCGGAAGCGGGGATTTCGTTTTTGCGCCGCCATTCGCTGGCCGCGGCCGCGGCAGCTTCCGTCTTGGTGCTTGCCGGACTCATGGCGCTCAACAGGAACGTGCTTCACTCGTTCATGAATTCCGCGGACGAACATTCCTGCTACTTTCTCGCCGAATGTTTCCGTCTGGGCAAGTGGTGGGTGAAGCCGCATCCGCTTTCGGAGTTTTTCAACGTGGTGCACGTCGGCAACCGGGACGGCAAATGGTTCAGCGTTTATCCGCCGGGCTGGCCGCTTCTTCTCGCGCTCGGTCTTCAATTTCACGTGCAGGACTGGCTGAATCCGGTGATGTCCGCGTTGTCCCTGCCCTTTATTTATTTCGCCGGCCGCAAAGCCCTGGGCAGCGGCACGGCGGCCGCCGCGGCCGTGCTGATCACCGCAGTATGTCCGTTTTTTCTTTTCACGTCCGCAGGCTACTATTCCCATCCGGCCTGCCTGCTCGTCATGGCGGTTTTTGCGCTGGCCTTTTTCCAATGGCAGGATGCCCGGAGCCCAGGAACCAGGATGGCCTGGGCCTGCCTCGCGGCCGCAGCCGTGGGCTATGGCCTTGCGACGCGCTACCTGACCATGGCGGCGTTCAGCATGCCCTTTTTGCTCTACCATTATTATCCCGTGCTGCAGCGCAAACGCGCGCTCCGCGCCGATGACGTGGCCGTCGCCCTGATTATCGCGGCCTTCATGGCCGTCGTGCTTTTCCAGAACTACATCGTCACCGGAAAAATCACCAAGGCGCCGAACAAGTACGACAAGAGCTGGGAAAGGCTCGGCTTCATGTCCGATTACACGCCTGTCGACGGCCTGGTCTTCCTGCTTGCGCGGTCTTTTTATCTCATGGACTGGATGCCGCCGCTCTTGTACGTCCTTTCCTTCGCCGCGCTGGCCGGGAAAAGGGAAGAATCCGCGCCGCAGAAAATCCTGCGTTTTTCTTTCTGGTATCCGGCGCTGGCCTATTTTTTTTATTTTTCCTGGGGCGGCAACCAATGGGGGCCGCGCTACTGGTACGAAGGCTTTCCGTTCCTCATGCTGGCCCTGGCGGACGGGCTGCGGCTTTGGTGGCGGACGGGAAGCGCGGGCTTGAAAAAATTCCTCCTGGCCGGCCTCGTAGTCAGCGTGGCCGCGGCCGGATACGAGTATGCCAAGCAGGCGGCCTTTTATGAGGCGGCCTCGCGCGAGCGCAAGGCGCTTTACGTGAAGGCCGAGGCCGAGCTGTCCAAGCCTTCGATTGTCTTCATCAAAGGCTTTCTCGGCGACACGCTGGTCATGTCGGAGGACGACGCGGTGCGCAACGCTCCGTCGCTCGACGCCCGCATTCTTTACGCGCATGATCGTGGCGCGGACAACTCGCGTCTCAGGGCTTATTATCCCGGCCGCGAGTGTTACCGGGGCACTTTCGACCGCGCTGCGAAACAAGCGAGGCTCGAAAAGATTTGAGGATGGCGAAACCGCAGTCGCGCAGCTTCTGGGACCAGACGTGGGGATTCCCGCTTCTTTTCTCGCTGCTGGTCCTGGCTTTTTATCCGGAGCTGGTCATGGCGAGGTCCGCGCCGCTCGTCGGTGACCATTGGGAGCAGCATTATCCCTGGGCCGCGCTCCTTTCCCATTCGCTGAAACGGGGAGTGCTGCCGTTTTGGACGCCTCTCATCCAGTGCGGCTTCCCGATCGCGGCCGAAAGCCAGATCGCGGTTTTT
Source organism: Verrucomicrobiia bacterium (assembly GCA_035495615.1). Lineage (NCBI taxonomy): Bacteria > Pseudomonadati > Verrucomicrobiota > Verrucomicrobiia > Verrucomicrobiia bacterium. The sequence goes on from DATJFP010000013.1 coordinate 2,071, forward strand.
TACCTGCCGAATCTTTTGCTGTTCGGCCTTCTGCCGCTGAAGATCGCCTACTCCTGGCAGCTTCTCGTCCACTTCCTGATTTCCGGACTCAGCATGTACGCTTATGCCCGTCTGCTGCGCCTGGAGCGCGCGGCCTGCTTCGTGGCCGCCTGCATTTTCGTTTTCGGGACTTCCTACGGCGGCGCCTACTACAACGTGACGTCGCTGAAGACCATTTGCTGGCTGCCTTTCCTGCTCTGGCAGGCGGAATCTTTTTTGAGGACCGAACGCAAACGCCATCTTTTCTTTCTCTCGCTTGCCGCGGGCATGGCGCTCGTCGCAGGCTACATGCAGGTGGCGGCGCTCATGCTGTTCATGGTGGGGGTCTACGGCCTTATCCGGCTCGGGATTTACGACGCGGAAGCGGGCCTTCCCCGGATCGCGTTCCGCCATGCCGCGGCCTTTATCGCGAGCGCGCTGCTGGCCCTTGTCATCGCCGCCCCGCAGATCCTGCTGACCTTTCAACTGGCCGTGCATTCCAACCGGTCGGGACTCGAAGAATCCTACGCGTACACGGGCTCCATGCCGCCGCTCGCGCTGGCCACGCTTCTGCTCCCGCATTTCCAGGGTCTTTTCCGCGGGAATTGCCTCTACGGCGGGATGTTCGCGGTGTTCCTGCTCGTGCTCGCCTTGGTTCATCCGGACTCACGGCGTTCTACCGCCGTGCGGCTCTGGAGCGCCATGGCTCTCGTTGCGCTCTTCTTTTCACTGGGACAATGGAGTCCGGTTTACATTCTCTTCATCAAGCTCACGCATTTTTATTCTTTCCGTACACCGTCAAAATTCCTGATTTTTTTTAATTTCAGCACGTCGATGCTTGCGGCCTCCGGTTTTCATTACGCCATGAAAGCGCCTGAAGATCCGCGGCACGGCGCCGCTTTCCGCAAGTCTGTGACGCTTTTTTGCGGCGTTCTCCTCGTTTTCGCGCTGGCGCTCGCGGCCGCGTACACGGCGCTTGTTTTCAAAAGGCCGGCGATCGAAGCCGCGGGAGAATGGCTGGTGCAAAAAACCATTTTCGGAAAGGCCGGCCACCCGCACAGCCTGGAGGTTTACCGGGAAAAGGTCGCGTCGCTCATCGATTTTTCGCTCGGCCTTTTTTCTCCATCTAACCCGTGGAACGGGCGCATGGGCGCTTTTCTCGCGCTCACGGTTATTTTCGTGTGGCGCATGCGCTCGCGCCCTTCGGCCGCGCGCCTGACCGTGCTCGTGGGCATTCTCGTCCTGGACCTCTATGTGTTTTCTTTCGCGGACCTGCGCTCGGATTTCAATACCTACGAAGCCGCGGAGCGCGATTCGCCCGCGGCGGATCTCATCCTGGAGCACCACCGCATGGGCATCGACGGCCGGTTGTACGGTTTCCGTATGCCCGCGGAAGAGCTCGAAATCGTGCCGGGTGTGAACATGCTGTACGGCATCGAAGAAATAGGCGCGTATTCGCCGCTCGTGCTCAGCCGCTATTTCGAAACCGTGGGGCTTTTCGGGAACGTGAATGATTCGAACAAAGCTGCCGCGCCGTCGCCCGACTTTGCCGTGGAGCGCCTGCCGCTGCTCAAAAGTCTCGGCGTGACGCACGTTCTGTCTACCGAGCCGCTGGACCATCCGGACCTGAAAGTCCTGGGCATTTTCAAAAAGAACAAAGTCGAAACCCGTCTTTATGAAATGGAAAACCCCTACGCCTCGCATGCCTATTTTGTGACGCACGCCGAGATCGCGGGAAATTGGGAAGCGCTCAAGCAAAAATACCTGGCCGCGGGCTTTGATCCCACCCAGGTCCTTTTGCTCGAAGAGGGGACGCCTTTGCCGGGAGAAGCGGATGCCCCCGCGACCGCGTCACTGCGCAAGATCGAGTCCGGAGACGATTTCAGCCGCTGGGAAGTGACCGCGTCCGGGCCCGGGTATTTTGTCGTCAGCGAAACCGATTATCCGGGCTGGTCGGCGAGCGTGAACGGAAAGGAAGTGCCGCTCTTGCGCGCGTATGGCCTTTTCCGCGCGGTTTATCTCGAGGCGGCGGGAACTTCCACGGTCGAGTTCCGCTTTTCGCCCTGGCGCGGAGGAAAGGCCGCGTTCCAGCGATGACGGCCGCGCCTCTTCTCACCGCGATGGCGGGATGGATTTTCTTTCCGCTGGCATTTTTTGCCGCGGGACGGCCTTTTGCGGGACTCGCCGCGCGCCTTGCAATCCCTCAGCAGGGAGTTGTCCGCAGCGCTTTGGGGATGGCCGTGACAGGTTACGCGCTCGTCGCCCTCGGCAGCTTCGGCCTCCTGCGCCCGGGCCCGGTTTTGATTTTGCTTGGGCTTCTCGCGGCGAGCGCTCTGTTCAGCCTTCGGGATTTCAAAGCCTGGCTGGGGTCCGTTTTCGAGATTCCGCGGACGGCCCAGGGCGTTGTTTCCCGCGTTTCAGTTATCGTCTTGGGCGGGATTCTGGCGCTCACACTGGCCCTCTCACTTCTTCCCGAAGTCGCCAACGACGCCCTCTGTTACCAGCTTTTCCTGCCGCGCCAATTCGTGCTGCGGGGGTCGACGCTTCCGATGCCTTACGATCTCAATTCCTACATCCCGCTGTTCATGAATCATCTCTATGCGCTGGGACTTTTGCTGCGCAGCGTCCCTTTGGCAAAATTCTTTCACGCCTACAGCGGCCTGCTGCTGCTCGCGGCGGTCATGACAACCGTGCGGGAAGAAACAGGGGACAAGGGCCTGGCGCTGAAAACCGGCCTCGCGCTTTGGCTGACGCCGACCCTGTTGAACCAGATCACGACCACCTACATTGACGTCGCGGTCGCGCTGTTCAGCTTCCTGTCCTTTTATTTTTTATGGCGGGGTTCTTCGAACGCGCGGCGCGGCGATTTTTTTCTCTCGGGCCTTTTGCTGGGCCTGGCCGTCTCCAGCAAAATCCTGGCGCTTCTGGCGGGCGTGCCCGTAGCCGCCGTCTTTCTATTACGGCTGGCGCGGCGGGAAAATTTTCCGAAACTCGCCGGCGAAGCGGCCTGGATGGCGGGCGGGCTGGCGCTGGGATGCGGGTTCTGGTTCGCGCGCAACGCCGTGCTGACGGGCAATCCGGTTTATCCTTACCTGGGCTCCGTTTTCGGGACGCGGGAATTCAACGATGTGAGCCAGTTCCAGCAGATGGGCCCGCCGAAGACACTCCTCAATTATCTTTTGCTCCCGCTGAACATGACGCTCCATCCAATCGATTACGACCGCGGGCATTGGATCGGCCCGTTTTACCTGGCCGCGCTGCCGGTTTTTTTGTGGGGCCTGTGGAAAAATAAATCCCTGCGCCTTCCCGCGCTTTACGTCTGGGCTTTCGTGAGCGCGTGGTTTTTATTTTTCCATAACGCGCGTTTTCTTTTCCAGGTGCTGCCTATCTATGCGGTCGGCGCGGCCTGCGGGTTTCATCTCGCGGCCCAAAACCGCGGCGTGAAGTTCGCGGGCGGTTTTGTCTATGCCGGACTTGTTTTATTTCTGGCGGCGCTCGGCCTGTATCATTACCGGCTTCCTTTGCAGGTCCTGGCCGGACGCATGAGCGCGGTGGATTACATCACGCGGGTCGAGCGTTCGTATCCGGCCGCGGTCTGGGCCAATCAAAATCTTCCGCCGGGCGCCCGGATTTTCAACAGGGAAGAGATCCGCATGTTCTATTTCGAACGTCAGAGCCTGCGCGAACATTGGTTCGATCTCGGCACGGGATACGCGTCCTCGGTTTCGACGCCGGAAGATTTCGCGGAGCTTCTCAAGCGCAGCGGTTTCACGCATATCCTGACCACCTCCGATTTGGAAAAGCCGGCGCCGGACACGGCCGCGGAACATCGCAGCGCGCTCATGCGAAATCTCCTTGCCCGGCCCGATCTCGTGCGCTTTTTGAAGGAAATTCCCTCGGAAAACATCCGTGAAGCCGGGGAAACCTACCGTTTTTACGAAATTCTCTGAAATCCGGCCGGAAATCCCCCTTTTAGAAACTTATTCGCCCTCAGGGCCAAAAATGCTATAATGCGGCTTGTTTTTCCGGCCTCTATTCTAAATCACGACAAGCACAGCACTTATGAAAGCCGTTATCATTGCCGCAGGCATGGGGCGCAGGATGGGGGAAATGACCCGCGACCTGCCCAAATGCCTGGCTATTTCCTGGCAGGGAATGACTCTTTTTGACAAGCAGCTGGAGGTTCTCCGCTCCTGCGGCATCCGCGACATCGCGGTGGTGCGCGGGTATCAGGGGGACAAGTTCCGCCATCCGCAGATTCGCTATTATTGGAACCGGGATTACGAGTCCAATAACATTCTGGCGTCGCTGATGTGCGCCTCGGATGAGCTGGCAGGCGAAGTGCTGGTGCTCTATTCGGACATCTGGTTCGAGCCGGCGGTCGTCAAACAGCTGATCGCTTCGCCGCATCCGGTGGCGATCGCTGTGGACAAGGACTGGAAGAAAACTTACGAAGGCAGGACCGAGCATCCTTTGTCGGAAGCCGAGGGTGTCGTGCTCGACGCGCAAGGCAAGGTCCGGGAGATTGGCAAGCTCGGGAAGACCGACGTCAGCGGCGAATTCATCGGCATGATGAAATTGCAGGGCCAGGGCCCCGGGGTTTTCAAAGGTTATTACGCGCGGGCCAAGCGATTGTATGACGGCCGCGCTTTCCAGCGCGCGAAAGTTTTCCGCCAGGCTTATTTGACCGACATGCTCCAGGAACTTTCGGACGCGGGTGTCGCCGTCCAGGGCGAGGCGATCCAGGGCGGCTGGAGGGAAATCGACACGGTCCAGGATTTCCAGAGTTTGCTCAAACATCTCGAGGCGAAAGACCCCTCGCTCAAAGGAGAACAAAGATGACGACTTCGGTAGCTGCGGCGCCTTATCTCGCGTATGGCAAATTGATCCATGCGTGGAGAAACGAAATCAAGCACACCTTCGACATGGTCAGCCAGGGCACCGGCATTGCGGTCGACCGCTTGAAGGCGCTTGAAAAAGGCGCGTTGAAACCTGAGTGGCCGGAGCTGGAAGCGCTCGCCAAGTACCTGCGCGTCGGCGTCCGCGACCTCCTGCCTTTTGAAAACGACCTGGACCGCGGCTGCAAATTCCTGCGTAACAAGGAATCCACCAAGTTCGACCAGCAGCGCGCCGGGCGCACGCAGTACACCTACTGGAACCGCGTGATGTCGTCCGCGCTTCCGGCCATCAAGCCCGTGGAACTTCTCCTTCATCTCAACCGCCGCGAAGACGTGGTCATGAACCGCGGCCATTTTTTCCATCAGTACACGCAGGTCCTGCACGGCGGCCCGGTCGCTTTTTTGTGGGAATGGGAAGGCACGGTCCACGAAGAAGTGTTCACGACCGGCGATTCCTGGCTGATCCCGGGCTTTGTGCCGCATGCTTTTTATTCTCCGGACGCAGCGAATCCCGGACGCATCCTGGCGCTCACCATGGGCCAGCACCTCACCGGCGACGCGGCGCAGGAGCTTTCGCTGCTCGGTAAAGACAATGTCGGCCGCATCGTCCATGACGCCGCGGACTATTATCCCAAAGGGAGCGCGAATCCCCAGTGACCGAAAAAGCGCGCCTTTTCCGCCAGCAGCTGGATTCCAAACCCATTCTCCGCATCATGGGCGCCCACAACGGCCTCGGCGCCCAGCTCATCGAACGCAACCGTTTTGACGGCGTGTGGGCGAGCGGCCTGGAGATTTCCACGGCGCATGTCGTCCCGGACGCCAACATCCTCACCATGACCGAGAACCTCGACGTGGCCAGCGCGATTAACGAGGCCACGAACCTTCCGGTCGTCTGCGACTGCGACACGGGCTACGGTAACGCGGCGAACGTCATGCACATGGTCAAAAAGTACGAGGCCGCGGGCCTTGCAGTCGCTGTCATCGAAGACAAACAGTTTCCGAAAGTAAACAGCTTCATTCCCGGACGCCAGGAACTCGCGCCCATCCAGGAATTCATGGGCAAGATCGCGGCCGCGAAAAGCGCGCAGCGCACGCCGGACTTCATGGTGATCGCGCGCATCGAGGCGCTCATCGCGGGCTGGGGCATGGATGAAGCCCTGAAGCGCGCCTACGCCTACGAAGAAGCGGGCGCGGACGGCCTCGTGATTCATTCCAAAGCCGAAACGCCGGCCGAGATTTTCGAATTCGCGCGGCGTTTCAAAGGCAAAATCCCGCTCGTTTCGATCCCGACGACGTACTACAACGTCTCGGCCGACGAGCTCGCGCAGAACGGCTTCAAAGTGGTGATCTACGCCAATCAGGGGCTGCGCGCTTCCATCAAGGCGCTTGACGAAACCTTCCGCGAAATCCGCGAGACCGGTTCCACGGCGTCGGTGGAAAAGAAAATCGTCTCCATGAAAACCGTTTTCGAAATCCAGGGCATGATGCGGTTGAAAGAAGTCGAAGAAAAATTTCTGAAAGGCGACGGCGTGAAGGTCGTGGTCCCGGCCGCGGGCGAACCCAAGCCCGATCCGGAATTGCAGCGCCTGCTCGACCAAAAGCCGCTTTGCATGCTGCCCGTCGGGGGGAAGCCGCTCCTCCAGCACCAGACCGAAATCTTCCTTGCCGTGGGCGCGTCCGACATTTACGTGATCGGCGGCTATGAGCATCAGAAAATCCGGGCCGAAGGCGCAAAAGTGATTCCGAATCCGGACTACCAGAGCTCGCACATCATGCAGTCCATCATGACGGCGCGCCCGAAATTGCAGGGCCGCTGCCTGGTCGCCTACGCGGACATCCTGTTCGACAAGCAGATCCTGGACCAGCTGCTGACCAGCCCGCACGCCATCACGCTCGTCATCGACCGCGCTTATCAGAGCCTGCCGCACCGCGACAAAGAGCTCGACCTCGTGCAGGTGGAAGATCCCGCCGAAGGGGAAAAGAACCGCCGCATGAATCTGAATACGCTCAAACCCATCCGCCGGATCGGCAAGAAGATCGAGCGCGGCGCCGCGCAATGCGAATTCGTGGGCATTGCGTATTTCCAGGAAGAAGGCCTGCGGGCTTTGTGTGAGGCCTGGGACCGCGGCCGGCGCGAATTCGCGGGCAAGCGTTTCTACGAAGCCGCGTCGCCGGAACAGGCAAGCTTGAACGACCTGCTGCAGTACATGATCGACGCCGGAGTGCCGGTTTACGGTCTCGAAGTCGAGCATGGCTGGTCCGAAGTGCACTCGGCCGAGGATGTTTACCGCCTCAACGAATATTTCAAAAATGCCGCCGCTCCCGTCGGCAAAGAACGATGATCCCTGCCTTAGATTTCGTTTCACTTCTAAAAAAAAATAAAATCCGGTTCTTCACGGGCGTGCCCTGTTCTTTTTTTCAGTCCGCCATCAACTGCGTGATCGCGGACAAACAGCTGCGCTACACCATGGTGCCCAACGAGGGCGCGGCCCTTGCCGCGGCCGCCGGCGCTTATCTTGCGGGGGAGATGCCCGCGGTCATGATCCAGAATTCCGGGTTCGGCAATCTGGTCAATCCGCTCACGTCGCTGCACATGATTTACAAAATTCCCGCGCTCCTTTTCATCAGCGGCCGCGCCTACGGAGTCTCGGACGAGCCCCAGCACGAAATCGTCGGGAAGACCCTGCCTTCGGTTCTGGACGCGCTGGGCGTGCGGCATCAGGACCTGCCGGATGCGGCGGCGGACTTCGACAAAGCGCTCGGCGAGGCCGTCACGTGGATGGAAAAGGAAAAGAAGCCATTTGTTTTTCTCGTGCGCAAAGGCTGCGTCGGGAGCGAGGACGCGGCCGCGGTCCCGTCTTCGCCGTATCCTCTGAAGCGCGTGGACGCCATCAAGATCATTTCCGAGTTTTTGACCGGGGACGAATTCGTCATTGCCACGACCGGCATGCCGTCGCGCGAGCTTTTCAGCATCTCTGACCGCGCCAAGAATTTTTACATGCAGGGGTCCATGGGGCACGCGCCTTCCATTGCGCTGGGGCTGGCGCTTGCGAACCCGCAAAAGAAAGTAATCGTGCTGGACGGCGACGGCGCGCTGCTCATGCATCTGGGGTCGCTGTCTTCGATCGGCCATTACGCGCCGAAACGGTTTTGCCATCTGGTCCTGGATAACGAAGCCTACGAAACCACCGGCAATCAAGACACCACGTCCCGCACCACGGATTTTGCCAAGATCGCGCTGGCCTGCGGCTATGCGCGCGCGGCGGATGCCGTGGATGAAAAGCAGCTCCGCGCCGCGCTGAAAAGCGTGCTCGCGGCCGAAGGTCCGTCGCTGGTCCGCATCAAGATCAACCGCGAGCCCGCCGCCGGCATCCCGCGCATCACCACCAAATACAATTCCGAGCAGATCGCGGCGCATTTCAAGGAAGAGGTCCTGAAGTCATGATCCGCGCCTACTGGAATCCCACGCGCAATATCGTGGAAAACGGGGCGTTCGAAAAGCTTCCCGCGCTCCTGGAATCGTTCAAGCCGAAGAAAATCCTGCTCGCGCTCGGGCAGAAATCCTTCCGCGTTTCGCCGTATTTCCGCCGCCTCCAGGAAATGCTGCGGCCGTACGAAGTGCTCGAAGCCGCCTCGATTCCGCAGAACCCGGCTCAGGATTTCGTCCAAAAGGAAATCGACCGCCTGAAAAAGGAATCCTACGACCTCGTTCTCGCCATCGGCGGAGGAAGCGTGCTCGACGTGAGCAAGATTCTGGCGGTGATCCCGCGTCAGGACAAGACGGACCTCGCGGATTATCTCGACAAAAATTTCGACGTGCCGCAGCCGGGCGCGCCTCTTGTCGCCGTGCCCACCACCGCCGGAACAGGCAGCGAAGTCACGCCGTTTTCGTCGCTCGAGACCCGCGAGAAAAAGAAATTTTCCATCGGCCATGCCGCGTTTTATCCGGCCGTGGCTTTGGTCGACCCCGAGCTTTGTCTTTCCATGCCCGCTTATGTCACGGCGTCCACGGGTTTTGACGCGCTGAGCCAGGCGATCGAGTCGTTCTGGTCCGTCAACGCGACGCCGCTGTCACAGACACATTCGCTGCGCGCACTGGAGCTTATCCTTTCCGGTTTCGAACAGGTCATGAAAAATCCGGCGGACAAAGACGCGCGGTTTGCCATGTCGCTCGGAAGCTGCGAAGCCGGGCTCGGCATCGCGCAGGCCAAAACGACCGCCGTGCATTCGGTTTCGTATCCGATCACCGCGCATTTCGGCGTGGCGCACGGCCATGCGTGCGCGCTGACGCTGCCGTCTTTCGTGCGTTTCAACGCGCCCGCGCTTCAGGCCGGCGGCAAGCCTTTGCTCCAGCGGTTTCAAACCCCGGACTATGACGCCATGGCGCGTAAGATCGAAGCGCTCATGGAATTCGTCGGGCTCGAGCGCTCGCTGTCCAAGCTCGGCATTGCCGATAAAGAAAGGGAAGTGATCCTCCGCGACGGTTTCCGTCCGGACCGGATCAAGAACAACCCGAGGCCCGTGGAAGCGGGAGATTTGCGCAAAATCCTGGAGTCGATCCGCTGAGCCCGGTTTGACCCGGCTTGCGGCCCATGACATAATGACAAACTCTCAAAACATCATGCAGAAAACAGACTGGAAAACAATCGGATTGCTCGGAGTCATGTACGTTCTCTTCCTCGGGAACTTCGGGCTCTATTTCTGCGCGCGCCTGCCGCTTGTCCTGCACGTCCTCATCGGCATCGCCGCCATTCACTGCTCGTTCACGATCTGGCACGAAGCCATCCACGGCACCGTGTCGGAAAACGCCGCGGTCAACGACGCCGCCGGCATCCTGGGCATGTTCCCGTACATGCTGACGCCTTATTACACCGGCAAATGGATTCACCTCATGCACCACAAGAACCTCAACCTGCCGGAAGATCCGAACACGCTGTACACCGACGGCCCGTTCCGCACGCTGTACCAGCGGTACCCGCGCGCGGCCACGGCGCTGAAGCGTATCATCAAAAACCGGGAATTCCCGGCGCATGAAGTCCTGGCCGACCGCATTTTCCGGATTGGGGTGGCGGGCGTTTTTCTCGCCCTGATTTTCACCGGCAACTTTGCCGCGTTGTTCTGGCTGTGGCTCGTGCCGCTGGGCTTCGCGAAGATCATCATGGACTGGTACATCAATTACATCCCGCATGTGGGGCTGCCGGCGGACCGCTATAAAGGCACGCGTATCCTGGACATCGCCTGGCTTACGCCGCTCGTCTTCTTCCATAATTATCACGCGATCCACCACCTGTGGCCGACGCGGCCCTGGCATACGTACAAGTCCATCTTCGACGAAAAGCGGACCATGCTCAAAGAACACGGAGTCCCGATTGAAACCTCTCTTGCCGGCCTCAGCTACGACCCGCAGTTCCAAGCCGTCTGAGGCGGCGCCCCGCGTGCATCTGGTGCGCGTGGCCTGCGCCGTGTGCGGTTCGCGTGAAGCGGACACCGTGGCCGCGGGCTATGACTACGAGTATGCGACCGTGCCCGACCGCTTCGAGTTTCAAAAGTGCCGTTCCTGCGGCCATCTTTTCCTGAACCCCCGTCCTTCGGCCCAGGACCTTTCCGTGATTTACCCGCCGACTTACTATTCGTTTTCCGAAGCGCAGTCGGGAAGCAGCCTCATCGGTTACTTCCGCGGGCTCTGGGAGGCGCAGAAAGTAAAATCGTTCCGCGCTCTGCTCGGCCCGGGAAAGAAAAAGATTCTCGACGTGGGCTGCGGCGAGGGACGCTTTCTTTCCATCCTGAAGCAGCATGGCGATCCCGCATGGGAGCTCATGGGCGTGGATTTTGACGCCAAGGCCGTGGCCGAATGCCGGAAGCGGGGATTCCGCGCCGAGGCGCAGCGTATCGAGGATTTTAAACCCGAGGAAAAATTCGACGCCATCATCATGTTTCAGCTGATCGAGCACGTGGAAGACCCGCGCGAGGTGGTGCGCCAGGTGCGCGCGCGTCTCAACCCCGGCGGTTTTTTCATCATCGAAACGCCCAATCCCGCGGGCCGCGATTATCACTGGTTCAAAAAATCTTATTGGTCGCATTATCATATTCCCCGTCACTGGAATATTTTTACGCCGGAGCATCTGCGCCGCCTTTTGGTCGGAGAAGGCTTCGAAATCGTCGAACAAAAGCCCCTGCTCGCCGCCGCGAGCTGGATCATCTCGCTTCATAATCTCTTCCTCGACAAAGGCTATCCCGCGTGGCTCGTGCGCTTTTTCACGTTCCGGAATCCTTTGCTGCTCGCGGTCTTTGTCCCATTCGATCTTTTTCTGTCCAAAATTCTGGGATTTCCCACGTCCAACCAGCGCATGACGGGCCGGGCCGGCCTTCCTTCATGAACCCGTTCCAGAAAAAACTGACGATCCTCGTTGTCCTGGCCGGCGTGCTCCTGCCGCAGACGCTCGCGATCCGCCGCCCTCTTGCCGGGCATTTCGGCAGTTACCAGCAGGTCATGGCCGGCATGGCCCGCGGTTTTGAGCGCGGGCATTTCAAAAATCTCCTCCTGCCGGAAACCGACATCATCGTCGGGGGAGAACGGTCGCTGCATTTGAACCAGTATCCGTTTCCCTCGCTCTTTGCGGCGTTCGGCGACCGGTTTCTCGGGCTGGGCCTGGAATTTTGGGGAAGGCTGCAGGCCATCCTGTTCAATCTCGCGAGCATTGTCCTCATCGGCCTGATCGCGGGGGCTTTGTTCGACCGCGCCGCCGGATGGATGACCGCCGCGATTTACGCGTTCTCCCCCTATGCCCTCATCAACGGGCAGTTGTTTTTCTCGGAGCCCATGGCCATGGCCTGCCTGCTGCTGGCGGTTTATTTGCTGGTCCGCTCCGAAGAGATCGGCATGGCGGAGATCGTGGGATCGGCCCTTGCTCTGGGCCTGGCCATCACCGGACGCATTCATCTCGTGCTTTTTTATCCGCTGCTCGCCTGGCAGTCCCTGCGCCGGTCGCGGCAGCCTGTATCCGGCTTTCTTGTCTATTCCGTTTTCGCGGCGGCATTGCCGCTGGCATGGTACGGCTTCACGTACTTCGCGTCGCTGAACTCCGAACACATTCTCACGAACATCTTTTTCCAGGCCGCGGCCCGGAAAGTCGGGGACCAAAACTACCTGCGGAGTCTCGAGTATTACCGCCATATCTTCGACATCCTGGCGCAGACCATGCTGACGCCGCTGGTGTTCCCGTTTCTTTTTGCGGGACTGGCCGCGCTTTACTTGAAAAAACACAAGGCCGCGCCGTTCCTTCTCGGAGGTCTTGCCGCGGGCGGCGCCATTGCCGTGCTTTCCCCGCAAAAAGTCATGGCGCATGATTTTTATCTCTACGGCCTTTTCCCGTTCGTCTGCCTTTGCGCGGGATGGGGACTTCGGACCACGGCGGGCGCTTTTCCCGCGGCGGCAGCTTCCCGCGCGGCCTTTGCCGGCCTTGCTTTATATTTTCTGGTTTCGGCCCGCTATTTCGCGCACCCGATTTTCACGGTCCCGCCGGAAACCGCGGACGACCTGGCGGCCGCGCGCGCGGTGCGGTCTCTCACGCAGCCGGACGACAAAATCATCGTCGGAGGTGACAGCCCGGCCACGCTGCTTTATTATGCGGACAGGCCGGCCTGGACCATGCAGTTCACGGAATTCGGCAAGGGCCTTCCTTATTATTTGAACAACCCGAAATTTTCCAAACGCTCGGCGCAAATCATTCAGGAAGAAGAAGAAGCCATGAAGGACCCGGTGACCTGGCTCGAATATTTGAAAGGGCAGGGCGCGCATTACTTCGCCGTGCCGCGGCGCGCGGAACTCGACAAAGAGACCCCGCTTGCAGGCTACCTCAAAGGCCATTACGCGGAACTGTCCAAGCCCAAAGACCCGTTCTACCTTTTTGACCTGCATGGCATGCCTGAAGAAGCGGAAATGAGCCCTGCCGTATGAAAACAAAAACAAAGCGCGCGCCCAAGATGATTCCTTATTCGCGCCAGACTCTCGAGGCTTCCGACGTCGCGGCGGTCGTCAAGACGTTGAAATCCGACTGGCTCACGCAGGGCCCGAAGGTCGCGGAATTCGAAAAAAAACTCGCGGAGACCTGCGGCGCGCGTTTTGCCGTCGCGGTTTCGAGCGGCACCGCGGCGCTGCACCTGGCCTGCCTCGCGCTCGGCGTGCAGTCCGGCGATGAAGTCATCACGACGCCCAACACCTTTGCAGCGAGCGCGAACTGCGTGGTTTATTGCGGCGGCAAGCCCGTCTTTGCCGACATTGATCCGCACACCTTCAATCTTTCTCCCCAGGCCTTCGAAGAAGCGATTTCTCCCAAAACCAAAGGCGTGATTCCCGTTCATTTCGCGGGACTGCCTTGTGAAATGAAAAAGATTCATGAAACCGCCAAGAAGCGCGGGCTCTTCGTGCTTGAAGACGGCTCACATGCGCTCGGCGCGCGCTATTGGTCCGAAGGCCGGTGGGTCCAGGTGGGAAGCTGCGCGCATGCGGACGCGTGCGTGTTCAGCTTTCATCCGGTCAAAGGCATCACGACGGGCGAGGGCGGCGCGATCACGACGAACAATGCCGCGCTTTACGAGCGGCTTGTCCTGCTGCGCACGCACGGCATTACCAAGTCGCCGGCGCAGTTTCATCATCGCGAGCTGGCCTTCTGGGGCGACGGGCTGGTCTCGGGCTGGTATTACGAAATGCAGGAGCTGGGTTTCAATTACCGGATTCCCGACGTGCTTTGCGCGCTGGGCCTCAATCAATTAAAGCGTCTCGGAAAATTCATCCGTGCGCGGCGTGCGATCGCGGCCTATTACGACAAAACGCTGGCCGGTGAGCGCGCTCTCGAACTGCCGAAAGAGCCGAAAGGCTATGAGTCCGCCTATCACCTCTACGTGATTCGGCTCCGTCTCGAACGGTTGACCGCGGGGCGCGCCCAGATTTTCGACGCGCTGCGCCATGAAGGGCTGGGCGTGCAGGTGCATTACATCCCGGTCCACTATCAGCCTTACTATCGCCATCGCGGCTACAAGCCCGGCCTTTGCCCGAACGCGGAGGCGTATTACGAGCGCGTGATTTCGATTCCGGTTTTCCCGGGCCTGACTCCCGCCCTGCGAAAGCAAGTGGTCGCGCGCCTTTGCCGCGTGCTCCGCCGTTATGAAGCCTGAAGTCGTTTTCCGCGTGGACGCGGGCGAGGGGATCGGTCTCGGTCATCTGCGCCGCTGCCTCGCGCTGGCGCAAGCCTTGAAGCGTGAAGGCGCGGAAATTACCCTGGCCACGCAAAGGCCCCGGGAAATTTCAGGTTTCGTCAAAGGCCGCTACCCGGTCGTCACCATTCCCAAACAGGGGCTTGGCCGTGAACCCGCCTGGTTCCAGAAAAAATGGAAGCATCGCGCGCCCGGGCTTTTGATCACGGACCGCTATGAGCTCACGCCGGCTTATTTCAAAGCCCTGCGACGTTTTATTCCCGCCGTGGTCATGATCGACGATGAGGCCCGGCTCGCGTCTTTTCCGGTGGACGGCATCATCAATTACAATGTCCACGCGCTGACGCTGCCGTACCAGAAAGCGCATGCCCGGCTTTGGCTGGGGCCGCGTTACGCGCTGATCCATGACGATTTTCTCAAATGGCGGAGAAAAAAAACGAGCGCCAAAGCGTGCCGCAAGCTGCTGGTAAGTCTGGGAGGTTTTGCTCCCCAAAAGGCCTCGGATAAGGTAGAATGTGCCCTTCATTTTCTGCGGCAATCCCGGCGTCTGGACCTTGTCCGGCTGGCCGGGAAAAAAGGCTCGGTCGCCGGCCTGATGGCCGCCGCGGACATGGCGCTCAGCGCCGGCGGTGTCACGAGTTACGAGCTGGCCTGCCTGGGAATTCCGTCGGTCCTCGTGATCCGGGCCCGGAATCAGGAACCGATCGCGCGGAAGTTCGCGGCCTACGGCGCCGCGGTGAACGCGGGATGGCTTGACCGGCTCAGCGCGGCGCGGTTGTCCTCGGAAATCGAAAAGCTCATGGCGGATGGGAAAAAACGCGCGCGCCTGGCCAGAAAAGCGCGGTTTCTCGTGGACGGAAAAGGCGCGCAGCGGCTGGCCCGTGAACTCATGACCACTTATTTCAGGAGGAAGAAATGAAAATCGTTTCCACGATCGAGGCGCGCATGGCCTCTTCGCGTTTACCCGGAAAAATTCTCAAAGACGTGCTCGGCAAGCCCATGCTCGAGCGCATGATCGAGCGCGTGCGGCGTTCGAAGCTCGTGAACCAGGTGGTCGTGGCCACGACGGTCGATCCGAGCGATCAGGCCACCGAAGACGCGTGCAAGGCCATGGGCGTCGCTTGTTTCCGCGGCAGCTCCGACGACGTGCTGCTGCGCGTGCTCGAAGCGGCCAAGGCGCACAAGGCCGACCTCATTGTCGAGCTCACGGGCGACTGCCCGGTTATCGATCATGGCCTCATCGACCAGGTTATCCGTTTTTATCTCGACAATGATTTCGATTACGCGAGCAATGTCCTGCACCGCGATTTTCCGCGCGGCACCGAAGTCCAGGTGTTTTCCGTGAAGGTGCTCGACGAAGTCAACCGCATCACGCAGGACCCGGCCGACCACGAGCACGTTTCGCTTTACATCTACGAGCATCCGGAAAAATTCAAGCTCGGCACGCTTTCCGCGCCGCCGGAGCTCAAGCGTCCCGACCTGCGCCTCACCGTCGACCTGCCGCAGGACCTGGAACTCGTCCGCGCGGTTTACGGGCGGCTGCATCCGCAGAAGCCGGATTTCGATATCCATGACGTCGTGCGGCTGTTGAGCCGCGAGCCGGAGCTCGGCCGTCTCAATGCGACGATCCAGCAAAAACCCGTCCGCTAGCATGAGCGCCAAAGCCTCTTCCTCTCGCGGTAAGCTGCGCGCGGCGATTGCCGGCTGCGGCCGCATTGCCGGGGGATTCGACAAAGACCCCAAACGCAAATATGTGGCCACGCACGCGGGCGCCTACACGCGCTCCAAAGATTTCGAGCTGGTCGCGGTCTGCGACAACGACGCGGAAAAACTCAAAGAATTCGGCAAGACCTGGAGTGTCGGGAATCTCTACGGTGATTTCGGGGAAATGCTGCGCAAGGAAAAGCCGGACCTCGTCAGCATCTGCACGTGGCCGGAATCGCATTTCGATCTCTGCGTGCAGGCCATCCGCGCGGGCGTGAAAGGGATTTTCTGCGAGAAGCCCGTCACGGATCGCTTGGATAAGGCCGACGAACTCCTCGACCTTTGCCGCAAGACCGGCACCGTGCTTGCGGTGAACCACTCTCGGCGCTGGGACACGGGACTGCAGAAGCTCAAGCGTGTCATCACCGGCGGCAAGCTCGGCAAGATCCATCAGGTCCAGTGTTTTTACACCGCCGGGATTTCCAATACCGGCACGCATCTCTTTGACCTCCTGCGGGATTTTCTCGGTGACGTGGATTCCGTGATGGCCAGCCCCGCACCCGTTTTCGGCGATAAGGATTTGACGCTGAGCGGCGAACTGATTTTCAAAAACGGGACGCGCGTCTCGCTTTGCGGGCTGAACGTCCAGGATTACCTGATTTTCGAGATGGATTTTTACGGCTCCAAAGGGCGCCTGCGCATCAAGCACAGCGGTTTCGGCATGGAAGCCTGGAAAGTCGGGCCCAGCAAGTTTTTCTCCGGCTACAAGGAGCTCACGCCCGTGAAACTGGCAGTCCCTCTGGAAAAGAAAAATATGATGATGAACGCGGTCAAGGATCTGGCCGCGTGCGTCAGGTCGGGAAAGCAGCCGCTCAGCACCGCGGAAGACGGGCTGAAGGCGCTCGAACTCATTTGCGCGTTCCATGAATCCTTCAAACGCGGCGGGGAGCGGCTCAAGCTGCCTCTGGCCGGAAGAAAGGCGGGTCTTTAAATGAAGAAGCAGGCGCTGGCTTTGCACGGCGGCCCCAAAGTCCGGAGAAAACCTTTTCCCGTGCATCCCGTGATGGGCGCCGAAGAGCGCAGCGGCGTGCTCGGCGTCCTGAAGACCGGGAAATTGTCCGGCTTCATTGCAAAAGCGGGCGATGCTTTCCTCGGCGGCCCCAAAGTCCGCGAGCTGGAAAAACTTTTCGAGAAGAAATTCGGCGCTCGCTACGCCATGGCCGTGAACTCAGCGACGGCCGGACTGCATTGCGCGCTTGCCGCCTGCGGCGTGGGTCCGGGCGACGAAGTCATCGTGCCGCCGTACACCATGGCGGCTTCGGCGTCGGCGGTGCTCATGTGCTCGGCCGTGCCGCGCTTTGTGGACATCTCGGAAGACATCTTTTCGCTCGATCCGGAGCTCCTCGAAAAGGCGATCACGCCGCGCACCAAAGCGATTGTGGTCGTGCATCTCTTCGGCCATCCCGCGCGCATGGATGAAATCCTGCAAATCGCGCGCAGGCATAAACTCAAAGTCGTGGAAGACTGCGCGCAGTCGCCCGGCGCGAAATACAAAGGCAAGTACGCGGGCACGCTCGGCGATGCGGGCGTTTACAGCTTCAACCAGCACAAGACCATCACGACGGGCGAAGGCGGCGTGGTCGTGACGAATGACGATACGATCGCGCTGAAAGTCCGGCTTGTGCGCAATCACGGTGAAGCGGTTGTGGAAGACATGCAGGTCGAGGACATCTCCAACACACTCGGCTGGAATTACCGCATGACCGAACTCGAGGCCGCGGTGGGCTGCGCGCAATTCCGCAAGCTCGACCGCCTGACCGCGCATCGGGTGAAGCTCGTGAACGCGCTGATCAAAGGGCTCCGCAAATTTCCCGGGCTGACCATGCCGGCCACGCTGCAGGGGGCCACGCACACCTATTTCGTGGTGCCGATCCGCTACGATGCCGCGATCGCGGGAATTCCGCGCGATCTGTTGATCAAGGCGCTCGCCGCGGAAGGTATTCCGTTCGGCCAGGGTTACGTGAAGCCGATTTACCTCATGCCGCATTACCGCCAGCTCCTCTGCCACGGCAGCCACGGGTGGCCCTTCGCGGCCATTCCGGCCTCCGAACGGCAGCAATACAAGAAGGGGCTTTGCCCGGTCACGGAAAAGCTGCACGAGGAAACGCTGATCCATACGAACCTTTGCTATTATCCCATGACGCTGGCGGATGCGGCCGACATCGTCGCGGCGTTCGAAAAAATCTTTGCCAACACGGAAAGTCTGCTTTCAGGAGCTCCGGCCGCGCCGGCAAAACCGAAACGGGCCAAGGTGGGTGTATGAAGACCGTGAAGATCGGCGCCAGGGAAGTCGGGGACGGGCAAAGCGTTTTCGTGATCGCTGAAGCCGGCTCTAATCACAACCGCGATTTCAACCAGGCCAAGAAGCTGATCGACGTGGCCGCCCAAGCCGGAGCGGACGCGGTGAAATTCCAGACCTTCAGCGCGGAAACGCTTTATTCCAAGAAAACGCCGTCCATGTCCTACCTCACGAAAGGCGGGCTTCTCAAGGAAGGTGAGACGGTTTTCGACCTTCTGAAGAAAAACGAGCTGCCCCGCGAATGGCAGAAAGATCTCGCAGCTTATTGCCGTGAGAAGGGCGTGATTTTTCTTTCCACGCCGTTTGATCTCAAGGCCGTGGACGAACTCGAAAAGCTGAACGTGCCCGCGTACAAGATCGCATCCTACGAAATCACGCACCTGCCGCTGCTCGAACACGCCGCGAAAACCGGCAAACCCATGATCGTTTCGACCGGTATGGCCGATCTCACGGACATCGAGCAGGCACTCGACGTGATTTATGCGACCGGAAACCGGCAGGTCATCCTGCTGCATTGCGCCATCAATTATCCGCCGAAATTCGAGGACGTGCATTTGCGCGCCATGAAAACCATGCGCGAGGCGTTCCAGGTGCCCGTGGGATTTTCGGATCATACGACCGGCATTGCCGTCGACCTCGCGGCCGCGGCGCTCGGCGCCTGCGCCATCGAAAAGCATTACACGACCGACCGCAAGCTTCCGGGCCCGGATCATCCGTTTGCCATCGAGCCGCAGGAACTCAAGGCCATGGTGCAGGGTATCCGCGAAGTCGAGAAGGCGCTCGGCAGTCCGGTGAAACGCCGCACGGCCGCGGAAGAGGAAATGTACAAGCTCGGCCGCCGCAGCCTCGTGGCCGCGCGTAAAATTTCCAAAGGCACGCAGATCACGCGCGAGATGATCGAGGTCAAGCGTCCGGGCTTCGGCATCCCGACCAAGGAAATGCACGCGATCGTGGGACGCACCGCAAAAGTCGACATCGACGAAGACGACATCCTTGTCTGGGACATGTTCTCGTGAGGCCTTCGTCCCGGCTTCGCAAGGCAGGGCCCCAAGACTGCCGCCGGCTCTGGCAATGGCGCAACGAGCCGGGCGTGCGAAAGGCGTCCTTCAACAGCCGCCCGATCCCTTTTTCCGAGCATTGCTTTTGGTATGCGAAAATTCTGAAATCGCCGGCCACGCGTCTTTTCATCGGTGAAGCCGGGGGCCAGGCCGTGGGCCAGGTCCGGATCAACCTGCTCGGCTACCATCTCGCGGAAGTCCATATCCACGTCAAAAAAAATCTCCGGGGAAGAGGCTTCGGAGCCCAGCTCCTGGCCGCGGGCTGCCGCTATACCTTCCGGTATTTGCGCGTCAAAAGAATCCTGGCCCACATCCGTCCGTCGAACAAGGCCTCGCTGAAACTCTTCCACGCCTGTGGCTTCCGATTCGCCGCCAATACCCGTCTCAAAGGCCAACCCGCGCAGAAACTCGTCCTCCGCAAACGATCCTCCAAAGCTTAACGGAACCCAAAAACACCAAAGGACTTAGGCTTGTCCGGACGGCGCTCTTCTGTTAAAATGGCCCGATTCTGTCATCCTCTCTAACCATCACAAAGCGAGGGCGTGTGGAAGGTAAATATTGGAAGGGCAAGAAAGTTCTGGTTACGGGGGCCGACGGGTTCATGGGCTCCCATCTTACGGAGCGTCTGGTCGAAGCCGGGGCCAAGGTCTCGGTGCTGGTGCGCGGGTCTTCGGTCAGCGGCACGTACAAGTACGAACTCAAAAACATCCCGCATCTCAAGAAAGACCTGCAGCACATTCTCGCCGTCAACATCAGCAGCTCGGACACGATTCCGCTGGTCGCCAAACTCTCGCCGTCGGTGATTTTTCATCTGGCCGCGGACGCCTACGTGCCGTATTCCTTTGATCATCCTTTCGAAGTCATGGCCACGAACCTGCACGGCACGCTGAACATCCTCCATGCGGCCATGAAGATTCCGAACCTCGAGCGCGTGGTCTGCACGTCATCGAGCGAAATTTACGGCACCGCTCAAACCGCGGCGATCAGTGAGTCGCATCCGCTGAATCCGACGTCGCCCTATGCGGCGTCGAAAGTCGCGGCCGACCGCTTCGCATTTTCGTACCAGCTCACGTACGGGCTGCCGATCGCGATCATCCGGCCGTTCAATACGTTCGGCCCGCGCCACACCTACGACGTGATCCCCAAATTCATCGACCTCGCCGTGCAGGGGAAACCCATCACGATTTACGGCGACGGCCTGCAGAGCCGCGACTTCACGTATGTCGACGACATGGTCGGCGCGTTTCTCGTGATGGGCCGCGACAAAAAAGCCATCGGCCAGGCCGTGAATTTCGGCACGGGCCGCGACGTGAGCATCAACCGGACCGCGGAGCTCATCGTGAAGCTCACGCGCAGCCGCTCCAAGATCGTGCACATCGAAAAGCGCCTTGCGGAAGTGAAAAAGCTCCGCTGCAACCCCGGCCTCGCCAACCGGCTTTTTGGCTGGAACGCGAAAGTCGGCATCCAGGAAGGCCTCAAGAGAAACATTGAATGGCATCTCAAATACCGCCTCAAAAATTCATAGCGCCCACGGCGATCATCGACCCCACGGCCGTCATCGGGGAAGGCACCAGGATCTGGGCCTTTGCCCAGGTCATGGAGCACGCGGTGATCGGCAGGGACTGCGTGATCGGCAACGGCGCGTACATCGACCGTCACGTGACGATCGGCGACCGCGTCCGCGTGCATAACAAGGCCCTTCTTTACCACGGCATCACCATAGAAGATGACGTGTTCATCGGTCCGGGCGTTTGCTGGACCAATGATCCCTGGCCGCGCAGCGGCTCCACGCGCGACATGACGAATGCGCGCTGGCGCATCCACAAAGGAGCGGTGATCGGCGCGAACACGACGATCCTTCCGGATCTTTCCATCGGCGCTTATGCCGTGATCGGAGCGGGCTCGCTTGTTTCAAAACCGGTTCCGAGCCACGCGCTCGTTTACGGGCATCCGGCGCGCATCCATGGCGCGGTCTGCCGCTGCGGGTTTGTGATCCGAAAAAACCTGGACGGAGCCGCGGTTCACAAGCTTCACTGCGAGCAATGCAAGGCCGACATTCCCGTGATCATGCCCGCGGAGGCCTTGTGAGCTCGGAAGCCCTGCTGAATCAGACCGAACAACCCGCGCTCGCGGCGGCGCAGTGGCTGCTCGAATCCGGCATCCAGGATAAAGGCCCGGACCGTTCCACCGCGGGCGGCGTCAATGCGTGGTACGATCTCAAAAGCGCGTCCTATTCCTTCATCTACGGCGAGATCACGGGCTACGCGGTCAACGCGTATTTGTTTTTTCACGCGGCCACGGGCAAAGACGCTTATCTTGCCGCGGCGCGCCGTGCCGCGGACTGGCTGCTGCTGAATTCTTATCCCAGCCTGCCGCTCGTCCGCAATCGCGTGAACCAGCCGGGTTTCCAAGTTTCTTACTACGACAACTGGGTCTTCAGCTTTGACCAGTGGGTGATCGTGTACGGCCTTGCGTGCCTCGCGCAAGTCCTGGGCAGCGGCCCGTATCTCGAAAGGGCGCGCGCGCTGGCGGATTTCCTTCTTGGGAAAACCGCGCGGCCTGACGGCTCGTTTTATCCGGTCTATGATGTAGAAAAGAAGACCGTCGAAGCCAAGGGCGACAAGTGGTCGCGTCAAAGCGGCGGCTTTCACGCGAAGGCCCTCATGGCGCTCGAGAAATTGCGCGCGTTGACGGGGGAAACAAAATATGGCGCGGCCGCGGAAAAGCTCGCGGCCTGGACGCTCGGCGTCCAGCAGAAGGACGGCCGCTTCATCACGCAGGACAACGAAGGCTCCACGCACCTGCACCCGCACATCTACACGCTGGAAGGATTGCTTTCGATCGGGCTCGCGCAGAACAACAAATCCTGGATCGACGCCGCGGAGCGCGGCATCCGCTGGGTGCTGCAGCATCAGAATACCGACGGCGGCGTTTATTCCTTTGTCAAAGACGGAAACTTCGTGCCTTTTATCCGCGCGGACATCCTCGCCCAGGCGCTGCGCGTCGGCGCCGCGCTCCGGCAGAACGGCTGCCTGGAAGGCGCGGACAACGCCTTGCAGCGCCTGCGCCAGAAACTGCTGTCTTACCAGATCGTCCGCGGCCCGCAGCAGGGCGGCTTCCTCTACGGGCAGGAACAGGACGGCACCATCCACTACCACGTCAATGCGTGGGTCACGATGTTCGCGGCGCAGGCCCTTGCGGTTGCCGACGCCGGACAGGCGGACGCCTACGACATGGCGTTCTTTGTTTAGTTTAAATTCCGGATCCGGGAGACGGATTTGAAAAAAAATCAGAAAAAGGTCCTGATTGCTTTCGGGACCCGCCCCGAAGCCCTGAAATTCGTGCCGCTCATCCGTGCGCTGGAACAAAGCCCGGATTTTAAATGTTACGTCTGCATCACGGGCCAGCACCGCCAGATGCTGGATCAGGTGATCGATCTCTTCAAGGTCAAGGTCCACGAAGACCTGAAGCTCATGAAGGCCAACCAGACGCTCGAGTACGTGAGCGGCCGCGTCATCATCCGCTTCGGACGTATCATCAAGCGCCTCCAGCCCGACATTGTTTTCGTGCAGGGCGATACGGCCACCGCGCTCATGGTCGGAGTCGCGAGCTTCTACGCGCAAAAGCCCATCGCGCATCTCGAAGCCGGCCTTCGTACCTGGAACAAGTTCGCGCCGTTCCCTGAAGAAATGAACCGCTCGCTTCTCTCGCATCTCGCGGACCTTCACTTCACGCCCACGCTCATCGCCACGCGCAATCTCCTGAACGAAGGCATTCCCAAAGACGACATTTACCAGGTCGGAAACACGATCGTGGACACGGTGCACGCCGCGGCGCCGCTTGTGCAGAAAAAATATCCTGTCTTCAGCGGGGTTGATACGCGCAAGCGTCTCATTTTCGTGACCGCGCACCGCCGGGAAAGCTTCGGCGAAGGCCTGAATCAAATCTTCCACGGCCTGAAGCGCATTGCCCAGCGGTTCAAGGACGTGGAAATCGTTTATCCCGTGCATCTCAACCCGAATGTTTCCAAGCCCGCGCATGAAATCCTGGGAAACACGCCGCGCATCCATCTGCTGCGGCCGTTCACGTACGAAGAAACCTACTGGCTGCTCCGCCAGTGCTATCTCATCCTGACCGATTCCGGCGGCATCCAGGAAGAAGCGCCGTCGTTCGGAAAGCCCGTCCTGATCCTCCGCAACGTGACCGAGCGCGCGGAAGGCATCAAGGCCGGCGTCGCGCAGCTCGTGGGAACAGATGCGGAACGCATTTTCAAAGAAACGCACAAGCTTTTGTCGTCGCGCAAGGCGTACAAAAAAATGCAGGCGCGCAAAAACCCCTACGGCGACGGCCGCACCTGCGACCGCATCCTGCGCATCCTGCGCCGCGAGCTCGCGGGTAATCCTTTCCGCCACGTGCGCACGCCGCCGCTCAACGTGAGCTCGCGCATCCGGGTCAAAAGCACATGAAGGTGGCCTTTTACGTTTATCCCATCGCGTTCCAGTCGCCGGGCGGCGGCGAGATCCTCCTGCTCAAGACGCGCGAATACCTGGAAAAGGCCGGGCTCAAGGTCAGGCTCTTCGACACCTGGAACGACAAGCTTTCGGATTACGACATCCTGCACACGTTCGGCTCGGTCAAAGACTGCCTGCGGATGATGGAAACCGCGCATTCTGTCGGCGTGAAGAACGTGCTGACTACTGTGTGCTGGTACAGCTGGAAATCCGCGTGGGGGACTTACCCGGAATGGAACCGCCGCCTTCCTTCCGCGGCCCGGCACCTGGCCAAGACCCTTTTGCCGTTCCTGCCGTCCAAGCGCAGGAAGATGATGACGCTCGCCGATGCGCTGATCCCGAATTCGCGCAGCGAGGCGGACCAGCTCAAGCGCTTTTTCGGCGTGTCCGAAGAAAAAATCCGGGTCATTCCCAACGCCGTGGACGAATCCTTTGCGGCGGCGCTGCCGACCGCGTTCGAAAAAAAATACGGGCTGCGGGATTTTGTCCTTTGCGTGGGCCGCATCGAGCCGCGCAAAAACCAGCTGAACGTCGTGCGCGCGCTCAAGGGAATCGGCCGGCCCGTGGTCTTCATCGGAGATCCTGTCCCGGCCTACCAGGATTATTACGAAGCCTGCCGCCGCGAAGCCGGGGCGCAGATGCATTTCCTGGGCGGGCTGCCGCACGGCTC
>DATJFP010000014.1 GCA_035495615.1 Verrucomicrobiia bacterium
GTGACCACGCCCTGGATTTCGCCCTGCTCGCTCACGAGAACCAGGACTTCCTGGTCCGGAGTAAGCTGTTCCAGCGTTTCGAGGCCGCGCGCTTCGTCCACATCCCCATTTCCCAAGGCCTGGCTCATGACCGTGTCGAGCTGTCTCGCGGCTTCGCGCTTTTCCGCCTCGCTGATACCCGCCAAAAGGTCGCGGGAACGCAGAAGTTTTCCGATGCCGTCCCTCGAAGCCGCGGCGGGAATTTCCAGCGCCAGTTTGCGCTGGAGCGTCTCCGGCTCCGGAATGATCTGCCGAAGCTCCGCCTTGGCCGTTGATTGGCGCAATTCGCTTTTCCCGAGCCAAAGGTCGTCTTCCGGCGGAGCGGGCGGAGCCTGCGGTTCCTCCGTTCCGGACGCGGGCGCCAGGCGCTCGAGATTTTCTTTGATGCCGCTCCCATAAGTCTTCAATTTTTGCAGGCGAATTTTCTCATCCAGACCTTGGTCCAAATTGGCATGAATCTGCTTGAGGAAACCGGAGATGGAAAAGGGTGTTCTGGCACCGTCTTCCGACTCAAGGCGGAATATTTCCAGAAGGATTCTCTCGAATTTTCTATCGTTAATTTGATAGCCGGCGGAATGAAGGGTCAGCAGGGTAAGAAGCCGGATGAGCATCTCACGAAGCTGCGTTTGCTCCGTCGGGACTTTGGCAAGAACGCCCGCGAGGCGCTCCTGAGCGGCGGGGAAATTATCCTGGTCGCCGGAACTGCGGGGAAGCGCCAGCATGGCAAGGGCTGCGAGCAGGTCGGCTTCCACGCCTGCCTTCCGCGCTTCTTTGAGATCGAGATCCTCGTTCAGCATTTCCAGGACCGGCATCGCGATCGCGGGATATTCCCTCAAAAAGTCCGGATAAAAGCTAACGTGGACGTTCGCGCCTGCGTCCGGCGGGGCATATCCCTGCAAGATATTGTTATGCAGCATGATGTCGGCGACCTTTTCGAAGTCCTTCGGGGAAGTGACCGCGGCCAGACGACCCAGCTGCTCGACATAGAAATTGACGAAGGCCGCGAAATCTTCTTTCGGGGCCGACAGCTCCTCGTTCAAGCTGTTCCGGTAGGCCAGAAGTTTCCGCAGGCGGATTTCCTTGTCCTCGCCGCGGTCCAGATAAGCACGGGTTTGCTTCAGAAAATCGGGCAGAGTAAAAGGCGTTTTGGAACCGTCTTCCGATTTGAGAAGGAATATTTCAGTCAGCGTTTTCTCGAATTTTCCGCCGCCGATTTTATATCCGGCCCCATGAAGGACCAAAACCGCAAGAAGATGGCTGATCGTTTCGCGGACCTGAGTCTGGTTCGCTTTGACTTTGGCGAGAACACCGGCGAGACGGTCCTGGACCACGAGAAGATTGTCCTGATCCCCGGACCTGCGAGGCTGCCCCAGCAAAGCGACGGCCGCGAGCACGTCGGCTCCCACGCCCGCGGCCACGGTTTTTTCGATAAATTTATTGTACAGGGCCGAGTACATCATTTCCAGAACCGGGATCGCGATCTTGGGATAGGCGGCAAAAAAATCGGGATAAAAACTCAGATGCTTCCGGAGGTCCACGCCGGGCTGCGCGAGATATTCGAAAGTGCCGCTGCGAAGGACCAGCTCCAGGATCCTGTCGAACTCCTCGCCGGAAGTTTCTCCGGCCAGGCGTTCCATCTGCTCGACGTAAAAATCCAGAAATCCCGCGAAGTCTTCTTTTTTGATCTGCGAATGCCGCACGATTTCCTTCAGGAGCAGAAAGACCCTCGCGAAATTTCCTTTGAACTTTTCCCGCAGGGCGCGGAAAACAGGCTCCGACAAGAACGCATCCATATCCCAGATCACCGCTTGCCCTTTTTCTCCGCCCAGCGAATATTCGGTAAAAGCCCATTTGGCGGAACCGGAAGAAATAAATGTCGAACCGGTGACGTCGCCCAAATCCAGCACTTCTTTACGGGCAAAATCGACAATCAAGCTATGCCTGTCCGGGCCGGCCTGCCGGAGCATGAGGCGTGAGCCGTCATCCGAGAAAGTATGGTCGAAAAATTCCGACCCGGTCAGGGAGGTCAAGTCCTCGCCCGTTTCAAGATCCAGCACTTGGTTATTGGGATGGACTCCCCTGTCGTCATCGGGAAGGTTCTCAAAACGAAGGACCGCTTTTTTACCGTTCGGTGAAACCTCGATCCTCCAGGCCTTCTGTCCCAGGACCTGCTTGGTCTGCCGGTTGAAAAGCCGGGAAACTTCCCTCTCCTCCTCGTCCTGGACCTTGACGAGGAACCACGGGCCCTCGCCCAGCCGGGTCACTTCAAGGATGCCTTCGGGGATCCTCGCTGCGAGATCTTCGCCGGTTTCGGCATCGATAAATTTTTTCGTCTTGCGCTCGTTGTAATCCGCCGTTATCCACAACCTGTCTTCCGTCAGGCGGACCTGCCTGCGCTCCGGCCCCACCAGGGCCTCGACGTCAAAAGGCTGGCCTTCATACTGGCCGGTTTCGTAGTTATAAAGCACCGTTTTCCCGTCTTTCAAAAAGACGCGCGCCCGCTTGCCGTCCGCCAGAGACGAAACCTGCCAACCGCTCACCGGGTTTCCTTCATACGGCGGCAGATGCGGGACGATTTCGATCGCGGCGTCCGGGTTATCAAAATGGATGATCTTTTGCGGGTCGTCGCCGCTGATGCCGGTCGGGTTGGCGCCTTCATTATAAAATCTCAATTGGCCCGGCCCCCAATGAAGCGCCCAGGTCTTGATGCCCGGCACGGAGTAAATCTTGCCCGTTTCGATGACAATGACCTCATCTTTCCCCCCTCTGCGGTCGTCCTGGACATAGGCTTTCAAATCCGGCGAAAGCAAAAGGCCTTGGTCGTAGGCGCTGATCGTGATCGGCGCGCCGATCGGCGCAAAAGTGTCCGCGTCATAAACTTGCCGGCCGATGAGCACGCGCTTCTCGTCGTCCGAAAAAACTTTTCCCTGGTCTTTCAATTTATGCTGTTCGCCGGTAACGAGATTGATGAGCACGCCGCCTACCGTCACCCATTTTCCGTTCTTTGAAAATTGGGCCTGGCGCCCGTTGACCTTGATCTCCTGGCCTGTCCTGTGATTGACCAGCCGGTAAACGCTTTCCCGGGTTCTGCCGCCCAAGTCCAGGAAAGCGGACCAGCCGCTGTCCAGACCGTGGAAATCGTCATACATGAGACGCGAGTCTTTGAGAGCATCCATGGGCTGCAAGACTTGATAAGCCGCTTCGTAATCCGCGGGCCTTCCCAAAACGCCCGCGCCGGCCGTGAAGGTTTGCTGGTAAGCACGGTACAAAAGAAAAATATTTTCCCACATCCGGCCTTTCGCGCCGGGAACCTCCGACAGCTTCCGGACTTGATCGACAAGCCGCGCATTGTCCCAGAATTTACCCAGTAGTTCTTCCTGGAAAGCGGTGCGCGCCCGGGCGGGAAAAGCTTCTTCGACATTGCTGATTTCGAATTTGCCGCCGAGCAGTTCGCCGAGCTCCATGGATGCACGGACTTTATCGCGGCTCGGCCGCAAAGGAATGGTCTGGCCCGAAGGGGTTTTGAGATAGACGATCAAGGCATCCGCATCCTCCGGATCGAGCGACGGATCTCCCAGCACCAGCATGTTTCCGTTCGCGAGCCGGACCTGGATTTGCACCACTTCGCCCTGCGCGTTTCTCACAAAAGACGGCGAGGCGCTCCCGAAAAGCACCGGAACAATGCCGGCGATCGGCGCACGCGAAACGCTGACGGTGAGGCTTGCGGGTTTCGCCGGGGCCGCAGCTTCGCGCAATTCGGCTTTCTTTTCCTCCCCTTCCGCAGCCGCAGGAGCTGCGGGCTTGTCGCGCGCCTCGAGATAAGCCCGGAATTTTTCGCGGAGCGCCTGCACCTTTTCGGCCGGCCATTCGGGAAAGGTCTTCGAAAAATAAGTGGCGATGCGTTCGATCTCACTGCCGCGCCCGCGCGAAGCGTCGCCCATGCCGTCGGGATAGCCGAGCATGAATTCGAGATAATTTTCGAAGTCTTTTTCCGGAAGCGCGGCAAGATCGGGAACGTGCAGCGCTTCGGCCGTGATCTGCCAGGGCTCGCCGTGGAAATTCTCGAGCGCGGCGAGAAGCGCGCGCAGCCGGTGGAAGCCGTCGGTCGTGACCTGGATCTTCAGAGGCTTGGAAGGATCGGCAAAGCGCGGCAGGATTTCGTCTTTGATCTTCTTCAGGCTTTCCTGCAGGCTCTGCTGCGTCTGCTTCGAGACTTCTTCGAGGATGACGCGCGTGGGATCTTCTGTATTCTCCACGCCCTCCTCTTTCAGGATAAACCGCATCACCTTGGCCTCGGTCAGGTTTTCCCCTTCGGCGGCGCGCAGGTCGCGGAACCGGGCCGCGGATTCCGGGCGCACGCGGTCGTAATAGGCCTGCGTGTTTTCGATCAGCCGCGCCGTGCCGCGGGCCTTGCCGGTCGCAGCGATGATAGGAACGACGAATCCCGGCGATACCGCCTGATACCAGGCTGTCATTTCCTTCCACTTCCGCGCCGTGTTGACAAAGGTCTCGGGGCTCGGACTGCCCAGCGCGAGGATGAGCGGCAGCACCTGGCCGGCATCCTCCTGCGTGAAAACGGGCGCGGAGCCCGGTACGTCATGGCGCGCCAGGAAATTCAAGCCTTCCTGGGCCTCGGCGGCCAGCGGGCCCCGCAGCGCGGCCGCATCCGTGCGAAGTTCCGGCCGGGCTCCCTTGAGCCCGGCACCGAGAACGCCCTCCGCGCTCGAAGCGCGGAGCTCCGGCCGGGCTCCCTTAAGCCCGGCACCGAGAACGCCCTC
The DNA here is from genome assembly GCA_035495615.1 of Verrucomicrobiia bacterium. Lineage (NCBI taxonomy): Bacteria > Pseudomonadati > Verrucomicrobiota > Verrucomicrobiia > Verrucomicrobiia bacterium. Next base: position 4,818 of record DATJFP010000014.1, read on the forward strand.
CGCGCTCGAAGCGCGGAGCTCCGCCTTTGGCTTTCGCGCGGCGGCGCGCAGCTCGATGATTTCGAGCTGCCTCGTTAGGATTTCTGAAACTCGCGCGCGGCGGTCGTTGTCCTGGTCGATGCCGAGGCCGCCTTTGATGTCCTGGAGATTTTTCAGGGCTTTCTCCAGGTCCGGCCCCTCATTGCCATTCAGTTTGGCGCGCTCGTGATAAGCAATGCCTTGATAGAGCAGCGATTGCGGGTCGTCATGATGACGGTCCAGGCCGAGCTGGGCTTCTTCGATCACGCGGTCCCAGTCCTTTCGTTCTTTCAGGACCTGGAGATACGCGTGAAGCCAGCCAAAATCCGTGCCGAGATCGCTCTTCCTTGCCGCGAGCTTGCCGCGCAAAGTCTCGAAGGCTTTTCCGGCGTCTTCGAATCGCTGCATTTCGACGAGCAGCATGGCGAGTGTGCCGAGCGAATTCTCGGAGTCGGGAAACTTTTCCGCCAGAGCTTTCAGATACGTCAGAAGCCCGTCTTCGCCTTCCATCACGCCGTAATACGGATTGTCCGCTTTGTTGGGATCTTCGAAAATTCGTCTCCGGCGCGCGCCTGGTTCGGCCGGGGGTTCGGGAAGCGCCGGGCCATAGAGATGCCGGAGCTCGATCAGGACAGCCTTGCGGTTGATGTATTCTTTGCCCGTCCGCTCGAGATATTCCCGGGCCTGGCGCACGGCCTCGCGGTAGCCTTCAGACGTTCTCTTGAGATAGTGGTAACGCATCATGCCGATGACCGGTTCGGCAAGCGCTTCCGGCTGTTTGTGCCCCATGAACAATTCGATGACGCCGCGGGAAAAATCCAGGTAGCGCGCTTCAATTCCCGCCTTGCCCGCGAACGTTCCATAAAGTTCATAGAGATTGGTGTTGCGCGGATTGGCGCGGAGCGCCCTTTCGAAGATGTCCGCCGTCTTTCCCACGAACGCGGCATCCCCCGCGCCTTTCGAGGTTTCGTATTGTTTCTTGTAGGCTTTGGCGAGCCATTCGAGAAGGCCGGGATGGTCCGGGAAAAGCGCGATGCCTCTTTCATAAATCGGAAGAGAAAGCCGGGCCCGCTCCTCCTCGGGAAGGGAGAGATCGCCCAGATAAAATTTATTGGCCGCGCCCAGGAAGATGCCGGGATCTTTCCGTTTCTCCGCCTGGTCCAGGAGACCGGCCAGGAACTCCTCGGCCTCCTTTTTCTTGTCCACGGCAAGGGCCATCTGGTAAAAATATTGGAAGGCGCTCTCCAGCGGGGCGTACTGCAGCGACAGATAGCGCTTGTAACCGTAATAAGCCTGGAACGCTTCCGATTTGGTCTTGGCACCCGTATATCGATTCCGGTGAACATCCGCGATCATATTATGGTAGGCCACGGCGAACGGGGCCTGGCGCAGGATGCGATCGCCGAATTCGAATTTCTTCCTGGAGTCCCCCGAAGTGTTCCAGCCGTAGAGGAAAAGCGCCAGCAGGACTTCGCTGTTGTCGTGGACCAGGACGCGTTTGTGCTCGCTTTTGGCGGCCGGCAGGATGATCTCACGCACGGGCCCGCGCCGCGTCACGGTCATTTCGCTGTCCGCGACGGGCTGACTGAAATAATTGTCCCACGTCACGTCCGCGACCACGAGATTGCCCTCGCCTTCCTGCGGCGGCAGGAAAAACACGTTGGCGGCATGGGCAATCTTTCTTTCCCGGCCGTCTTCGTCATAGGAGTAGCTGACGTCGGTGAGATGCACGTCTAGCCCGATCTGCTGCCCGATCAGATAAAACATGGTGGCATAACGCACGCAGTTGGATTTGTTCTCGTCGGTCTCCAGGTTGAATTTGCCGGAACCGTAGACCGGGAAATAGTGGCGCAGGAGCTCGCCGATTTTCCTTGCGGCCGTCAGGTGCAGTTCGCGCAGCGCCGCCGGATCGTTCTCTCTCGCGCGCGCAAGGCGCTGGAATTCTTCGCGCACCGCGGCCCAGTCGTTCGAGAACGCATCCCACCGGTCCTCGCCCACCCATTCCCTGGCCAGGACGTTTTTCAGACCCGGCTCCCGCCACCGCCCGGCCGTCGCCAGAAAATCCCGGTTGGGAATCTGAATCAGGACTTTGTCGAGCGAGAGGCTGAACCGCTGCAGCAGGAAGCGCTGAAAAATGCGCATGCGCTTTTCAATGCCCGCGTCCGTCAGCTCGGCGCGCTGCTCCGCGCTGAACCACCGGTTCAAAAACTTCTGGATGACTTCAACGGTCGCAGGGTCTGCGTCCTGATTTTCCAGGCCCAGCTGCGCACGCATCCTTTCGGCCAACGCGCCAAAATAATTACCGAGCTCCGTGATTTCCTCGGATCTCGGGCCGCCCTGCCTGCCGAGCTCCGTGAGCGCCTGCTGCCACGCGAGAAAATCCCGGTAAAAAGCTTCGGGCACGCTTTCCCAGCGCTCGAACGGGCTCAGATTCAATTGCTTCATTTCGGAAAGAAACGTGATCATATCTTCGGTATTCATGTTGTAATTGACGGACATGACTTTGCCCAGCCTCTGCGTACGGTCCGCGAACAAAATCATGCGGGACTCCGCCGCCCCGGCGGCCGGGCGGTCAAACCCCATGTCAATGCCGCCGAGAGCTTTGAAAACGAACTTCAATTCCTGCTCCAGATCCAGATTGCGGGCCACAATCGGCCGGCGCATCGCTTCTTCGAAAAGGGCGCGGAGCGTCTTGGTCTCGCTGCGCAGTTCCGCCCGGAGCGCCTCCGTACGGGCGCTGAGCTTCTCTTCCGCCCTCAATTCGCCGCGCAAGACGGAGGCCATGCCGTCAAGCTCGCCCGGGGTCACGCGGATCGCGTGCTGCAAAAACTCTTTTGCCTTTTCGAGCCCGTCCTCTTCATAGCCGCCGTTGGCCAGGTACACCAGTCCGAGAAGCGCTTCGAAATACGTTCCGGCCCTATGGGTCTTGGTGCCGGCAGGAAGCGCTGCCAGCCCCTTTTCATCCATAAGCGCCTGCAGCAGCCGCTCGAGGCTGACATTGCGGGTCATGCCGAGGTGGAAGGAATTCAATTCCGAGGCGGGCCTGCCCCGCATCTCCGGGCTGTGCCAGATCAGGTCCGCCATGATCACGTCGAGCACCGCGTCGCCGCGCTTGGCCAGGCGGTAGACCTCCCGGACTTCCGGCGCCTCCGCCGGAAGAAAATCCTGCGCCAGCGGAAGAAGCCGCGCAAACTCGACGGCGGCCGCGGGATCCGAATCTCCCGAATAAATTCCCTTGGCCCACGCCTTCCGCTTCTGCGTTTGGAAGAACGGACCGGACAGGCGGCTGACAACGTCCCATTGCCTGTCGGAAGCCAAGACGCCAAGGATCATTTGAGCCAGAGTGCCGGGCGCGGGCCTGGATCCTTTCCTGCCCGTCTGGCCGTAAAATTCGCGGTAACGGCGGGCCGTGGCCGGGAGAAACAGCTCCCGGGATTCATAGGCTTGCTTGATCATGGCGTCCAGGGCCGTGGATCCCAATTCCGGTTCGCGATTCATGGCCGCGTCAACCACGGCGAATTTAACCGCAAACGACGCGACGTATTCGAGCTTTTCACGATTCTCGCGGAACGTTTCCGGATGCACCATGCCCTGGACCAGCGACGGTTCGGAAAATTTGACACCCAATTCTTTCTCCAGCGCCGCGGCCCATCCCTCGCCGGCTTGGTCCTCGGCCCGCAGCTCCCCGCGTCGAAAAACCGTGAGCGCGAAACTTCCGCCCTGCACGGTGGGCGGCGTGACATGGGCATCGTAAAGCGCGAAACTCCGGCGGAGGTGGGACGCGAGGCGGTCCAGGATGAGTTCGGCCACTTCCGCGTCCGCGGGCTGAACGGGGATGCTGACCGTCAGGCCTTCGCGGTTGAGATCGCCGCTGAGCGTCGCGTGGACCAAGAGAGGCGCCAGCTGCGGCGCTTCCTTTTCGATCATGTGGGTGACCAGGTCCAGGCTCAAAACCTGGCCGTAAAGATCGATCATTTCCCCATACGCCATTTCCTCGGGATAAGTGGCCCGGAGCTGGCTGTAAAGATCCAGAGGATGCTCGCGGACATACTGAACCATGTCGGCATGCCTTTGCGCGACTTCGTCCGGCCCGCCCGCCAGCGCGAACTGGACGTCCCATGGAATCAGAAGGTTGCCCTGAACCTCGATCCCGCGCAGGTGCATGAAGACCCGGTCTTTTTCCGGAGCAAAGGCCGTCACGATCGTGACCGGGTAAGGATTGTTGCGAAGCGGGACCTTGTCCACCTGGGCCTGGATGCCGGGTCCGGGCTGCACCTGGGCCTGAGGAATCTGATCGACCGGCAGCGACAGGACGATCTTCACGCCTTCCCCGGGCCGCAGCGTGCTCGGCCCCAGCTCGCGGAAGCCGACGTGCAAAAAGGAAAGCCGTTCCAGGGCGTACCAGAGGCCCATCCAAAGGCGAGGCCACTTGCGCAGGAATTCCCACTTGGCCCAGCGCTTGGGATAAAACTCCCAGGTCTTGCCGTCGAACTCGACGCGCACGGTCCCGCCGTGGCGGAAAACCGCGGGCGCGATGAAATTATAGGAAGCGTGGGCGCGCTTCATGCCGTCGTTGTCGTAGGAGATGCCCCGCATCGAGTCTTTGATGCGTTCCGCGTCGGCCGTGTTGCGGTTTCCATAATAATAGATGAGCTGGAGCTGCCCATCCGCGATGCGCCGGACCGCCGTGACGAAATTGTTCGGCTGCATGTGGCGCTGGTTGTTCTGGACGAGCTCAGTGATGGGCTGGTGGAAATCCGAAAGGTCGAACTGCCCGCCGCCGTAGCCGGTAACGGACGTCGGGAGGTACGAATCGGAATATTCGTACGGCCGCTCGACGGAAACGGACTTGCCGCGCTCGCTGCCCCGTTCGATCTGGAAGGCGTTCCAGAGCGCGCCGTGGAAAAAGAAGAGCCGGAAATTTTCTCCGGAAAGGCGGCGGATGTCCTCGATGATGCGGCGCACGTTCGGATCGTTGAAGGTTTCCTCGAAGATCATGTCGACAGCCCGGTTGTAGCGCCGGACTTTTTCCGCGTCGAACTCGTCCTCGAGCAGCGGCAGGAACGTCCGCTTGACCTGCTGGATTTTGTAATAGATGTTGCTCTCCGGCACCATCTCCGAAGGGCTTGCCGAATACCAGATTCTCTGGAGCGCGCGGAACGCGTCGTTCAACTGCGCCTGGACGTCTCCCGCCGGCGCGGCGGAAGGAACCGCGTACGAAGTGCGAAGTTCTGATTTTGTTAAACGCACGGAATCTTTGCCCTGCGGCCGGGCTTCGAAGCCTTCGAGGACCGCGGGCTTTTTCGCGCGGTACTGGGACGCGCGGTTGTGGAGGATTTGCCCGCCCGGGACCAGAAAATTGCGCAGCTCCTGCATGTGTCCCGCGTAAGTGAGAAGCGGCAGCGTCGAGCCTTCCGGGTTTTGGACCTTTTCGCTGTAAAGATGGTTCAGGCCGAAATGGCTGAAGATGAAATCCACGGATTCCGGAGAAACGTACCGGCCCAGGTTGCGGGCCGAATCCAGGATGAACGTCACGTTCGAAGGCGCCTCCTGCCAGAGCGAAAAGTAGGCGTCACCGAAAGCCAGAAGGCGGACGTTCGTGAGGCCGCGTTTCTGCAGTTCCCGGGCGATTTCGATGAGCGCACGGCCGTTGGCCGCGCCCCAGTCCATGACCGTGAAAGTGCGCCCGGGCTCGGCCTGGGCACGGGCCGCGATTTCCTCCACGAGATCCGTCCCGAAATTCCCGTTTACTTCCGAGAGCGGGCTGTCGGTTCTTTTGAGATAATGCGCGGCCGCGGTCGAAGCGCGGTTCACGCGGAGTTTTCCCCGGCTGTTCAGGTCCACGATGACGCCGAACAGCGACTCTTCGGAAGCCAGCCGTTCCAATCTTTCCTGCGAAAGCCCGCTCACCAGCTGCGCGCCGCCCCGCAGCGTGACGCTCGAAGCACGCAGCTCGGCCCTTGCCGGAGGTTCTACGGAAAGAAGCGTGGGAAATGGGGCCTGGGACCGGGCATCGCGGACTCCTTGATAAACGGCCCAGGCGCCGAACAAAAGTCCCAGCAGCATCCAGACAGGCTGGGCATACCGGAAGGCCGCCGCAATCCCGAGAGCCGCGCCCATGATCCCGGCGACTCCGGCGGGAAGCCCGGCCGTCCATCCTTCTTCATTCGTCAGGTAAAGGGTGTTGATGCGGCTCTGCAGGCCGCGGACCGCGGCGCGGCGGCGCCGGATGTCGTTCTCATAACGCTCTTGTTCCGCGGCCGGAGCCTTCTCTATCTTTTCGAGAAGCGCCGTGAACTCGCGGGTCTTGTCGACGGCCTTTTGGAACGACCGGAGCGCGGAGATCTCGTATTGTTCGCGTCCCCATTCATAATCATTGAGAAGACTTTCCACGTCGCCGGTTTCGCTGTGAATCTTCGACAGCGCGTTCCCCACCGAGAACGCGGCTTCGCCGTTTTCTCCCGTGCGCAGCTCCGGATGCGCGGGCGGAAGATTCTCGACCGGGATGGAAAGCGTGACCTTCACGCCTTCGGCGGGCCTTAAATTGCTGGGTTTCAGGTCGCGGGAACCGATGGCCGCAAAGCTGAAATTGGCGAGCTTCTGCCACAGCCAGTTCCACAGGCCCGGCGAATTCCGGAGGACGTCGAGCAAGGCCCAGCCCTGCGGGAAAAACTCCCACGACTTTCCGTCGAACTCCACGCGGATCACGCCGCCGTGACGGAACACGCGGCGGGAAATTTCATTGTAGAAAGCATGGCGCCGCACCCCGCCGTGGCCGCTGACGTAGACTCTGCCGAAAACCGACTGGCGGATGCGCGCTGCGTCCCCGGTATTGCGGTTGCCGTAATAAAAGGTAACGTCGAGATTGTTTCCGTTCACCCGCGGCACGACAAGCGAAAAGTTGGCGGGCTCCATGTGCTTGAGATTGTCCTGCAAAAGCTCGACAAAGGCCGCGTCGAATTCCCTCAGATCGTAAAGATCGGCGCCGGCATACTCGGGGGCCAGGTCGAACGCCTTGGCGTAGCGGCTGGCCGCGCTCTGATACGGGACCCCGCGCTGCCGGGCCGCGGGCTCGTTCACAAACGCATTGAAGACCGCGCCGTGGAAGATGAAGGGATCGTGGCCGGTCATTTCCACGATTTGCCGGATTTGTTCACGGGCCTCCGGGTCTTCGTCCGCCTCGCGCAGGATGTCCCGGAGGCGCTGGTTGTAGGCCGCCGTCGCTTCCGCTTCCACCTCCGACAGCGCCGTCGGCAAATACGTGCGGCGCGCTGCGGCGATCTTGCTCAAAATGCTCGACGGGCCGGTGCCGTACCAGATCTGCTGCAGCGCGCGGAAATGCCCGTTCAGGGCCTGACGGAAATTCTCGTCCTCCGCGGCTGTCCTCAATTCCCCGCGGTCCGCCCGGCGCGTATAAACATACGAAGGAACGCCGGATTTATTGGTAAAGACCGGGTTGGAGGCTTTCATGAAGTCTTTGAGGACGTTGGGCGTGAGGACCTGCGCCTGGTAGACGATCAGCTTCGCGCCGGGCTTCAACGTCTTCAGCTTGGCGATGAAGTCCGGACTGACGGCCTGTTTGTTATCTTTTAACTCGCCGGAATAACTCAAATCCGCGTAGAACACCGCGTCATAGCGGGCAAGGTCCGCGCGTTTGGCGGCCGACATGAAATTGACAGGCATCACGCGGAACCGTCCCGCCTTGGTAATTTTGCGCGTGTCGGGAAGCCGCGCGAGCTTGCGGCCCATGTTCACCAGCTTCGCGTCGGTTTCGTAACTGACGCCGGAAAGCCCCCGGCCCGCGGCAGCCACGACGGCGCGGTGATCGCCTCCTCCCAGGTCCGCGAAGAGCTGGCCGGGCTTGAGCTTGGCCGCGTCCAAAAGCGTGAGCACTTCGCCGATTTCCGTAGCCTGGAACATGCCGTCGGCCGTGTGCGTGCTGTCCGTCTGATCGAAAACTTCCGAAGAAAAACCGGGAATGAGATACCCCGCGTACAGGTTTTGGTACAAATTTTCAACGCTGTAGGCGAGGCCGGCGGCGCCCTCCGCGCCCGAAGCGCGGAGCTCGGCGCGGACCGCGGGTAATTCGTCGAGCATGTGGAGCACGGTGTTCATGTTGCGGTACTGGCGGGTGGATGTTTCCAGGGCCTCGATTTGGCCGCGCAGCGCATCGGCTTCGGGGCTGGGCCCGCGGCTCTCCAATTCTCTCAGCTGTTTCTGCTTCTGCGAAAGGTCGAGAAGATCCGCGACCGCGAATTCGATGAAGTCCCGCACCGAAGGCGGCACAAGCGCGGCTCCGCGGATATTTGCGCGGATGTTGTCGACCCCGGACGCTAAGTCGTTGGTCAGCATGAAGGGAATGTCGATGCCGAACATTTCGCCGGCCACGACGCCTAAGGCAAACACGTCCTTGCGGAAATCATTGATATAAGGATCGAATTTTTCGGCCGGCCTGACGGTGGTATAGCCCTCCGTTCCCGCATAGGCCAGTTCCGGATGGGCCGCGTTCTGCTCCCATCCTCTTTGGAAGAAAGCATCGTGCCCGCCGTTCCTCGCATCATTAAGGAAGAGAGAAAGACTGAGATCGAAGACCATGGGCGGATGGACCCGCAAGTCTTCGACGTCCCAAAGCGGGTTGTCCAGCAGCGTGTCCGGGACCCAGAGGTTATGCGGTTTGATGTCGCGGTGGATGACGTTGTGCGCGTGCATGTACTGAAGCGTCGAGGCCACTGAACGCAGGAACAGAAGCCGCTGGCGAATGCTCCAATGCGAAACAATGCCGACGGCCTCCGCGAGAGTCTTTCCCGGAGGGAATTTCTGCTCGATCACGATGAGCTTGGACTCGTCCAGGTCCCTTTCCTGCAGCGCAAACGGAAGGTCGCGCCGCAGTCCCGCGGGGTTCAAAGCCTCGGCCACGGTCTGCATGGCGCGGAAATATTCCTTGGCATTCACGTCCGGCCCGAAATTCCGGACAAAAGCGTCCATGCGCGGAAAAGCGGCGGCGTAGGTGATGCCTTTGTAATTGTGGGCATACACCGACTTGAAGCCGCCCGAGCCGAGTTTCATCCTGCCTGAAATGAGCTCTTCCCTGCCGGGGAGGCTGCCTTCCGGGATTTTGTAGCGTTCGATCGCCGCCTTGAGAATCTGTTCGCGGATACGGGGATTCTGGAAAAAGTCCGCGAGATCGCCTTTGGCTTCGTCCGAGAAAAAGTGCAGGATCTCGGAAAGATGCCAGGCGAACTGGTCGGGATATTGCTGCATGAATTCGAGCAGGCGTGAAAAACGCGGGCCGTCCGCGGTCAGGAGTTCCGGCGGCACCTCCTGCAGGGAAAGCACCCTTCTCAGATTGGCCTGAAGGCCGGCATTCACGTACGAGCGCAGAAAACCGGGCATGTTACGGCGCAGCCATCCCGCGATGCCGCGCGTCGACGGCAGGAGCCGGCGGTGGATCGCCTCGAGGTCGGCGGCGATGCCGAGAACTCGCTGCGAGTCCTCTTCCGCGCTCCGCATCTCGCCGCGGCGCGGAAGCTCGAGAAGCTGGGGACGGAATTGCGGGCGCACGGGCTCTTTAGGCGCCGGAGGAGTTTTGGGCGGTTCGATTTTCGTCTCGTACGGACGCGGGTCGAAATCCGCGGGATGGACGACCAGCGTGAAGGACACTTTTTCGCCGTCGAGGGCCTTTTTGTTCTGGTAAACGCTGAGCACCGGCTTGAGGTCCGGCCGCGCGCCGTAGAAGTCTTTGAGCTTTTTCAGGAACTCCACCGCGAACTGCGTTCCCTGGTTCGCTTCCCAGAAAATTCCGGGAAAAACCTTGTATTCTTCCGGCGCCAGGAAATCGAATTTCCCGTTCCGTCCCGTCACGATGAATTGCAGGTGCAGCCTTTCATTCGTTTCCAGGAAATAATCATGGTCCTGGTCCATGAGATTGCCGAAAATCCGGCTCGGGTCTTTCGAACGCAGAAACTCGAGAAGGTCCGAGATTTCCGAAGTCTTTTCCAGCGGCAGCGACCGGAACCGTTCCACGGGCTCAAGGCCCTTGAAAAGACGCGGCAGGTCCGTGCGGCGCTTCAGCCAGTCGCGGCCCCAAAGGTCCCAAAGAACATAAGCGCCGATGCCTGTGAGCACGGCCAGGGCGCCGAATATCAGCGCGCCATAGGCCATTTCCCAAAAGTCGGATTCGGGTTCCTGCGGGACAACGGGCGCCTTCACCGCCGCGGCCTCCGGCGCCGGAACGACGGGCTTGGCCTCCGGCTCCCGCGGACGGAATTTGAAATCCTCCGGCCTCATCTTGTCCTGCTCGTCGATATCGCCGTCGCGGTTCACGTCCTTGGGTTTGGCGGGCTGCGGCTTGAAAAGGTTTTCCAGGACTTTGAGATCCCGCTCGTCGATGGCGCCGTCGCGGTTGATGTCCTTGCCTTGATTCGTTTCCGTCCGCACGGGATTGCCTTTGTCATCGAAGAAGGTGCGGGACTTGACCGCGCCCTCTTTCTTTTCCGCCGGAGGTTCCTGGCCGATGACGCGGGACACCCACGGCGACGAAACCACCAGCGCGGCCGCGAGCGTCAGCGCCGCGAAAATCCTGGCCGGGAAACGCATCTCCGGACGCAGCGGCAGGGCTTCGGTCCGCATTTCCCCGCGCCGCGCCGTGTACTGGACGCCTTCGAAATCCGGGTTCTCGAGCGTGCCCTCGAGAAACTGCTTGTATTCCGCCTCGGTAAACTGGAGCGTGACGCTGATGTTCTTCTTGATTTCCATCAGGATGACACGGACCGTCTTGGCTTTGGGATCGCGCGAATACTGTTCGCGGATGGCGACGGCCGCCGTGTCGGAATCCGTGTCTTTTCCATGTCCCACCTCATACTCGCCCGGTTCGGTCAGCGTCATGGCTTCCAAAACCTTCAAAATTCCCGGTGTCACGGCGAAATCGGGAAGCTGGACGTTCTTGGGAATTTCCTGGGCCTGATAGAGCGGCGGCGCTTTCTGGACGGAGGATTGGAGCTCGATATCGAAGTCGTATTCGCTCGATTCGCTGGTTTCGATTTCGGTAAGCGCGGCGGCCGGAGCATTTTCGAAAAGGCGCATCAGCAGGTCCCGCCGGCTGAAGGTGCGTCCGCGGTCTTCGATGGGCTTGTCCCAATCCAGCTCGTCCAGCTGGGTCAGCCACAGGTCGGTATAATCCTCGGCCATCTGCCGCAGCTGCGCCCCGCGGAAAGCAAAGAGGTCCCAGTATTTTCCGGGCCCGTACTTGGCGCGCAGGTAACGCCGCGTGAGCACCGAGGCAAGAATCTTCTGCAGCTCGATGTGGTAGACCTCCGGATTAGCGGTCCGGGCAAGGATCGTCATCATCTGGCGTTCTTCGCGGCTCGGATCGAGAGAGTAGTGGTACGGGCTGTTGTAGCGGCCATGGGAAAGGATGTTCATGAAGCGGGCATAGACTTCCGCGCCCTCCCGGATATCCCCTTCGGTCAAGCCGGAATGCTGGCGGACGAGCATCTGCACCCTCTGGGCTTCCAGCTTGATTTTCATGTTCTTTCCCGCTTTGTCGAAGCTGGCTTTTCCCAGTTTTCCGGAAGCCTTGGCGCCGGCGGGCGGAGTTTCCGGAAGCCGCAGCCGCCGGTCGCGCGCGGGAATCTGGTCGATCTTGGCCACCATTTCGTGCACTTCATCGAGGGTTTGTTTGGCTTCGATTTTGCGCGAGAGCTCCTGGCGCCAATCCTTGTATTTTTTCCAAAGGCCGGCAAAAAAGTTCTGGATCGGCGGGAGAGGATTCAAAGCCGCGGCCATATAAAAAACGCCGGTCTTGAAAATGGCGGTCCATTTTTCCCAGCGGGTCATGTCCGTCGCCCGGGCCAGCTCATTAAGCGCGGTGTGCCCCTTCAAGGGGCTGGCGGGGAAAAGCCACAGCGCCTGGGTAAAGCCTTTGATGAACGTGCTGAACGTGTCGCTGCCTTTGCCGTCGCCGTATTTCAGGATGATGGCGCCGATGTCGTTCAAAAGGCGCGGCATGTTGAAACGGTTCGCGCGGAAGGCCGCATTCAGCTCCTTCAGGATCTTATCCTGTTCCTTCAGACGGCCCCCTTCATAAAGGAAGACCTCTTCGATTCCGCGGAGCACGCGCTTCACGTCGCGGGTCAGGATGCCTTTGACGATTTCCTTGATCGCTTTGATCTGGTCGTGGCTGGGAGACGCGCGGCGCTCGGGAACGTTCAGCCGGCCCAGCAGGCCCACGTCGATGAAGTAAAGCGTTCCCGGCCCGACCATGACGTTGGCGGCGTGCAGGTCCGCGTGGAACACGCCTTTCACGAAAGTCTGGTAAATGAAATGATTGCGCAGGAAACGCTTGAGCGATTCCAGGTCCGTATCCAGGATTTGCTGCGCCTCCCGGCGCGTCAGCCCGCTTTGCATCATCTTCGCCAGGAGCTTCCGGTCGTCCCGGTCCGGATCGAGCAGCTTCTTCAGTTCGACGCCGCGCACTTTTTCTTCCGCCATCGCGTGCCGCACGTCCACCCCGGCCGGCGTTTTCGACGTCGGCACCCGGACCTCGCGGAGCGTCTCGTGCTGGTACCAGTCGTCCGGGTAATCCTTGATGGCGTCGGCCAGGTCTTTCATGTTCACCACTTCGATGCGAAAATCCCTTTCCTGGTCGATCATGTGGCGGATGCGCTGGATGATGTTGGACGGATCGAAAAACGGATTCATCTGCCGGATGCGTCCCAGCACGGCGGAGTCTTTCAGCACGGCGTCGAGGACGGCCATGTCTTCGGCGATGGTGCGGTTGATGTCGGGCCTGAGCACTTTGAAAACCACGTCTTCCCACACGCCTTCGTCGTTCAGCAGCTGGCCCGCGTGCACCTGCTTCATGGACGCCGATCCCAGGCGCGCGCCCAGCCGGATGCGCGTCAGGTCGAAACCCGCGGCAAGGAGCGCGTCGAGGACGGCTACTTTGCTGAGAGGCTTCGCGTTGTCCTTGAGCGAACCGAGATGGGAACGCAGGCCCGCGTGCGCGACGAGCTCCTCCTGTTCCGAAAGCACCTGGCCGACCTTGACGCCGACAGGTCCGAGGCTTGCCAGGAGTGTCGTCAGGCGTTCGCCGAAAGAAAGCTTCTTCAGGTCTCTTTCCATGTCCATCATGGCCTGCATGATGGTCGCGCCGCGCCCCTCGTTGAAGCGCTCCACGGAAGCCACAAAGATGTCCCCTACCAGCGCGAGGACTTCCGGGCTCATGCCGGTGGAGGCCGGGTCGTTCTCCGCCGCCGGGAAAAAATGATTGAAGATCCCGCGCGCGAATTCCCTTTTCACCACGACATCTTCCGGACGGCGCGCATTCAGCAGCCCGTTCTCCCCGGTCAGCAGGTTGTTCAGCAGGATGCGTTTCAGGGAAGGCGGCGCGTAGCGCATGTGCTTGGGCAAAAGCTCGAAATCGATGTTCTTGGTGGAGCGTGCCTGCACGAGAGGCTCCGGCATGAGATCCGGGTTCTGTGTCAAAATCCACATGACCGCGTTTTTGCGGTCCGTGCGCGACGCGGCGGACATGAGGCTCTGCACGGCCTGGAAAGCGGCATTCGCGTTGGTCAGTTCTTCGTCGTACTCGAGCTTGTGAAATTCGGAATACAGCCGCCGGGCACGACGGAAAAGCGCGGCATCGGGAAGCGCGTGGCGCTCGAACAATTCGTCCAGCGCCGTGTCCCGCACCTCCGACGGTTCCGGAAAAGATTTTTCCAGGAATTCGAGCTCGCGCTGAAACGCGGTCTGGTCCTCCGCCGTGCGCATCTCGGACCGGACTTCCTCCGGTTCAACATTAAGCAAGACCTCCTCAGAAGCTCGGAGCTCGCGCCGGGCTTCCGTAAGCCCGGCACCGGGAATGCCCTCCTCGCCTGAAGCTCGGAGCTCGGCTTTTTGCAGGCTGCGTCCCATTTTCATCAAGGTGGCGCCGTACCGCAATTTTCGCTGCGGGTCCGCGAGCAGCGGAATGACCAGCTCGTAGAAGCTCATGATCGCCCGCACGCGGGAGGCCGTCAGCCGGATCTTTTCGTTCTGGAGGTTTTCCCATTCCAGGGGCAATTCGATCACGCTGTCGCGCAAAAACTCGTTGATCTCTTCTCCGGAGGACGCGTCGAGGATGCCGTCGATGCGTCCCTGCGTGATCTTGGTGTGGTTGTGGATCTCCGGGAAAAGCTTCCGCTCGAAGAGGTCGATGAGGCCGTCGCGGAAAAGATTCGGCTTCGGCAGGAACTGGGCGATGGTCCGGACGGCGCCGGCAGGATCGTTTTTCCCGCCGAAGTACTGCTGCTGCACCAGGTATCTCTTGAAGATTTTTCCCTTCGGCCCCAGGACATCCACGGCGCTGGAGAAAGCTTTCAGGTAGGACTGCGTTTCCGCCGTGGCCTTGGGTTCTTTATCCACTTGCGGGATCTGGAAATCCCCCATGAGTCCCATGAAGTCAGGAAAGAACTCCAGGAAATCCTCGCCCTCTTTCGTCAGTTTGAGGAAGAAAATGTCCGACTGGTTAGTGGGCCAGATTTCTTCGGGATTGAAGCTCACGAAGCCCTGGCCGAGCCCGGAAATAAAGGCGCCCAGCTGTCCGCGGTTGGCGAGAAACACGCCGTGCGCGTTCTTGCCCTGTTCTTCGTAGGATTTGACCTTCACGGGAAGGGCAAGCCCCCCATTGCCGTAAACCGACGGTTTGACGGACGCCGTCATCAAGCCCTGGAAAGCCGTAGGGGTCACGCGCGCCTGCGCCGTGTCTCTTTCTTCGAGAAGGCGGGTGATGATCAGCCCGTTGAGCAGGATGAGGAAATCCGTGCCTGCCGCGGGCAGGTCCGTTTGAAAACGCCCGAACTTCACCCGCTCGGTCCCCGGAGCCTGCCGGAGCAGGCTGTTTTGGTGGACGGCGATTGTTTGGAGCTGCGCGCGCGAAAATCCCATGAGCTGCCGGAAATAAGCCTGGTGTTTCGGCGTCTTGGGATCTTCGAAAAAGGCGATGGGAATCTGGGAATCCGGGATCGGCGTTTCATCTCGGGTTACCAGGGCGGCATCGAACTCCCCGATGGAGGGTTCCTGCTTTCCCGTTTTCCCATCCGGGACTTCGTAAGACAGGATCGCGTGCCGGCTCAAAAGCTCGATGACGGGATAAACCTCCGCGGGCGTGGGATCGGCGGCGCCGAGCATGCGCACGCGGGCATCGATGAATTGCGCCATCAGTTTGCGGTCGACCTGCGGCGCCCCGTCCTGCCGCGCGGCAAGATAGACGTTCTCGAAAAAGGCGGCGAACGAGGCCGCGTCGTCGGTGTCCTGCAGGGGTTTTTTCTCCATGTAGCCGGTCACGAGCTCGTACGCATCCGCAAAACCCACCAGGTTCGTGAAAATTCTCATCAGGTCGGCGTGCGGCGGATACGTGATCGTTTGCCGCCCCACATAAAAGGAAGTCTGGGTCCCGACCACGTACCTGAGGATTTCCTTACGGAAATATTTTTTGTAGATCGCGAGATGCTGCTGGAGGACGCGTTCGAAGTCGGCCGGATTCGCAGCCCCTTTGAGTTCATCCGCGAGAACCCTGTAAGCGGCTTCGGGCTTATCGAGAAACTGGAAGGAAAGGCGCTGCTTTTTCTCGCGGTCATCAACGCCTCCCCGGGCTTCAGGCGGCGTCAGGCCGTTCTCGCGCTCATAAAGAGGCGACCGTATCTGGCTTGCCTGCGCCGCGATCCCGGCAAACTGCAGGTATTCCAGCAGCCTGTCGGTCTTGGCGCCGTAAACCTTTTCTCCCGAGGCATACTCGCCCAATTCCCTTTTCACTTTTCTGTTTTCCTCGTCGTACTGCCCTTGGGACAAGGCCCGCGGCATATCGGGAGCAAGCGCTTCCGCGCGTTTCTTGGCTTTCTGGGCAAAAGGACGGATGGAAATGTAGACCTTGTTATGCTCTTCCTTCAGGATTTCCCGGAAAACCGTGTACCGTACGGCGTCATAGGCCTTGCGCCGGTCCGCGGGCGTCGCGAGCGGCCAGAACGCCATGTTCGTCCTGTAAAAGCCGGAGTCTTCGATTTCCTCTTTCGCGGTGCCGAGATAAATCCGGGCTTCTCCCGTCTGCCAGGTCAGCTTCTGTTCCCGGTCCAGGGTCGTTTTTCCGAAATGCGAGAAAACCGAGTACGGCACGAGCCTCAGGCTTTGGGCCGCGTCGGGCCTGCCTTGGAGCAGGTCCGCGACGGCCTCCTGAAGGGTCGCGGGCGCCTTGGCCCGGCCCTCGAACGCCTTTTCGAAATCCGCTTCCTCGACATCGAGGTAATGGGTTTCGAATTCGCGCCGAAGCGTGGCGATGGCCCGCAGCGCGCCAAGCTTGCGCGCCGTGGGAATCTGGGATTCGCGGATGCGGGCGGCGATGAGCGCCAGGTCGCGGCTGAGCTGCTTCCGTATTTTTTCGGGAGCTTTGTTCTTCAAGTCGTTACTGACAGTGCTGGTCAAGGTGGCATCCTGCCCGTCCAATTCCTTGACCAGGGCAACGTCGATGTCTTCGGCCATGTGCGCGCCGAGCTGGGAAGGCTTCAGTGAGCCGGAATAAAATGGAATTTCCTTGTCAAGCGCGCTTTCGATCGCATGCGCCGCGTCCAGGATATTGGCCGCGAAAACGCGCTGGGCCACGGCCTTACGGCCTTCGGGCGTTCCCGCGAGCTGCTTCTCGGAGGCAAGCACGGCTTTCTCATGGGCAATGCGGCTTATTTCCATGACCTGCCGGACGTGCCTGGCCCGGCCGAGAGCCGCTTCCAGGTCCGCGGCCGTTTTCAATTTATGGGCAAAGGCCGAGATGCCGGCCGGCCCTCCGAAATTCGAATAGGCCTTGGCGTCAAGCTCGTGGAGCGGATTGTCCCAGCTCGTCGTGCTCGGCCGCGGGCTGTTGAAATAGAGGTCCATGTTGGAAATGCGCAGCTTGGGATGCGGATGCGTGGAAAGCGTGTGCATGGCCGTGCTCTCCGGCGTGATGCGGGCCAAAAAGGACAAGAGCGGCTTGAGCATGCGCGGCGAATAGCCCTGAAAATCGCTGGGAGTTCCCCCCGGCTGCCGCCGCGGATCATCGCGCGCGTCGCGGAGGATGCGCACCGCTCCTTTGTCCGCATGCCATTCCGCCTCGCGTTTCAGGGCAAGCAGCGCCTGGATCTGCGTTTTGTTCTCCTCCTTGTTTTTTTCCCATTCCGAATAATTCAGGCCTTCGAAGGAGCTGTGCTGCAGCACGTGCGTCAGTTCGTGCGCGAAAATCGCCGCGATCATCTCTTCGGAAAATTGCGCGTCCACGCCTTCCTGCTGGGTGTAGCGCGCCAGTTCACGGATCAGGCCGGCGTGAATGTAAACGTCGTCGTGCTCAGCAAAGACAAAGGCATTGATTTCCGGCGAATCCACGATAAACAGCTTGCCGCGGTAAGCCGGAACGCCTTCGACTTCCGCCACTTTGTTGTAGCCGTACACCACGCGGTCGAAAATCTTGAAGATCCGCTCGACCTCGGGCATCTTCGATGTCCTCGGGAGGAAGCCGTACTCCATGCGCATGCGCTCGTGATACGTGTCGATGTAATCGTTCAGGTCCGCGCGGATTTCCTGGATCGTCTTTTTCGAGCTCTGGGAAGCGGCATTCAGGAAATCGTTGTCGTCGGCGTACACCGCGGGTGTCCGGTCGAAATTGAGTCCGCTGAGCTCGTAAGGTTCGCGGACGTGCAGCGAGACCTCGAGGCTGATGCTTTTTTTACCGCCGGCCAGCGGTGTGGATTTGGCCTGCCCTCCAAGCTGATGGAGCGGAAATCCTTTCCGGAACTCCAGGGCAAAGGCCTTGAGCTTGTCGACAAGCTGGGCGTCGTCCGCGGCGGTGAACGACAGGACGGCCTTGGCGGGCTGGCCGGGCTGGGCCGCGACGGCATTAAATTCGAGCCCCTGCGCCGCGGCCGTTTGCTGCGCAAAACCCTTGATCTGCGCGACGGCCTCACGGGTCCGCGCCTCTTCAGCCTGCTGTCGTTCCCGCTGGAAATCGGTCAATTCCGCCGCCGGCTGCGCGCGCAGTTCAGAGCGCTCCTCCTGCGGCGTGGCCGTGGCCGGTCCTTCGTCGCCATGTTCCTCGATGAAAGTTTTTTCCGCGGCATCGAACGCTTCACGGCGCTCGTTGATAAGCCGGCCCATCCGCTGCTGGAGCGCCTCGAGCGCATCGAATTTTCCGCGCAGCCAGGCTTCCCAGCCGGCTTCGCTGCGGTCCGCGGGCGCGTCGAACTTCGCGATGACGGGCGCCGCCGCGAGAATGGCCTCGGCCTCGCCGGCCCTGTCGCCGAAAACCATGGCCAGCCGGTCGCGCACCGTATCGCCGGTCAGTTCCACGGTCACGTCTGCCCGCGCGTAAAAAGGATAAAAGTGGACCACATTGAAAAGCTTCGCCAGCTCGTGCAGTTGAGAATACGCGAGCTCGATTTTTTCGCGCAGGTTCTCGAAGCCCGGCGCCACGACGACGGCGCCGTTCAGCCAGGCCTGGTGGATCGGCGGGACAGTGGAAAGATCGAGAGTCCCGTCATCGGGATACTGGTATTGAGAAGAGGTTTCGTGGTTGCCGGTCAGGTCCACGGCATAAAAGGCCGCGCCCGCGAGAGGATGTCCCGCGGGATAAGACGCCGGTCTGTCCGCGGGATCGGCCAGGAGAAGCCCGTCCATGTCGATGGCCACCGGATTTCCGTCCGGCGTGACGAGAAAGGCGTCGGGCTTGCCATCGCTCAGAAGCGTGGCCTTGCGGCCGTCCTGGGCCAGCGCGCGCTTTTTCAACGCCTCCAGAATCCTGCCGTAAATTTCGTGCTTCTGCGACAATGAAAAAGCGCGGAAATCTTTTCCGAAATTGAGTCCTGAAGGATTCTTCACCAGAAGCAGGCGGCGTTCCTGACTCGCCTCTTCCGGTAAGGGAAGGCGGACAATACCGTGCCACAGGTACTGCGGGAAAATGCCGAGCGCGCCGTCGGCGTTGACCGCGGCAAGCGCTTCCGCGCTCCGCGTCACGGTGCGCGGCAGGCCCGCCGCCGACATCTTCATCGCGTACGACGTGCTTCCGTCCGCGGATTTTCCGACAAAAACCGTGAGAAGATGCCCGGCCTCCACGACCGGTTCCATGCGGATTGTCTGCCCGTCGATGCGGAGGTCAAAGGCTTCGCGGTCCGCAAGCTTCGAAGCAATGTCTTCCGGCAAGTCCGCGAGAACGCCTCCCGTCTCGCCGCGCAGGAGCGCCTGGCCATCCGCCACTTCGACCTCACGCGTGCCGGGTTCGGCACGCAATTCCGTGCGGCCGGCGGGGCGCGATTCCGGATTTATGACGACAGCCCCGGGCTCGACCATCGGAAGGATCCAATCCACGGCCTGGGATTTATCGAGCAGCGCCTGCACCTCTTCGCGCGTGAGCGTCTCGCCGTTGAGCAGCCGGATATAAAGAGCATCGGACTCGGCTTTGGCGTCCGGGGGATAAAATCCGCGCTTGAGATAAAAAATCGCGTTTTGAACCGGGTCCCCGACTTTGGTGTTGCGGATCTGGGAGGCGGCGGGCAGCACGAATTGCCTCGGCTGAAATTCCCGGAACAGAACGGCAAGTGAATTGATGAACAGGTTGACCGACAGGCCTTTTGCGCGGAATTGCGGCAGGACATCGAAGGCAAGGGTCACCTCGTCGCCGCGGCGGCCGTAGATCATATAACCCACCGCGTCGTCCAGCGGCGGCGTGGCCGAACTCTGCTTGGCCCTGTGAATGAGAAAGCCCAGCGCTCCGGTCGAAACTTCCGGCACCATCGTGACCAGGTCCAGGCCCTCCCGGGGCAAGTCGAGATAGGCCGATCGTCCCTGCGCCGCGTAACGGCTCAGGTTTTCCAGGTGCTTGAAATCAAAGTTGCCCGCCATTCCCGGCGCACTATGGATGGACTTCCGGAGCGCGCTGATTTCTTCGTCCACCGGTCCCACCCGCGGCGCGGGATACAATTCCGCGTCCTTGCGCGAGCGCAGAATCACGCGCCGGATGCGGTCGCGGTAATAGTCGGCATTCAGCTCCCGCAGTTCGGATTTTCCGCGACGCAAGGCCAGCACCGGAGGATTGATTTCTTCCTCCTGCCCGCGCAGCTCCGGATGGGCCAGGAGATCAAGGGCTTTGTTGAGGTACCGGTTGACGTCATCGTAATAAGGTTCTCCCGGCCGGATGACTGTCGGTAAATGTTTCTGGGCTTTCTCCAGCAAGGCCCGGGCTTCGTCAACCGGGACGGCCATCGACGTGGCTGCCAGAGCCTCGGCGACCATGAAACTCAGGACGTAGAGAGTCAACGGAAAGGCGTGATATCCCAAAGGTTCCATCAGCGCATGAAGCATGCTCCAGTGCTCTATGGCGACGGGGAAAATGTAATCGACGGCCTTTTGTTTCAGGTCCGGCTCGGCGGTGAATGTCAGCACCTGGACGAGATACTCCCAATAATTCGGGTTTTGCTGCCACACGGGATCGTCGAACAGGGCATCGCCGGCGAGATCTTTGGCCTTCCACCAGGAGCCTCTCGGACGCGCCGCCTTTTTCCAGGCCACGTAGAGATGCCTGTCCTCCACCGCGCTGAAAGCCGCTCCCTGCGTGAGAATCCCCTGCTTTTCCAGACGGCCTAGCTCGTCGTATTTTTTTTGCGCGACGATGACGGGCAGGATATGCAGCGAGAAAATGCCGTCGGGACGCAGAAGCGACGCGCCTTTGCGGAACGTGTCATTGTCGAAAATCATGCCCTGGACATAAAACATGTCCAGCCCGCCCTTGGTTTCACCCAGAAGGTCCGGCGTAAACACGTTGGCATCGGCTCCATAAAGCACGACCTGCGCCTCGCCTTCCGCCAGAGGGACCCGGAAATCAAATCGCGGGATTTTTTCCCGGCGTCCGTCCGGGAAAGCAACCGTCTCGTAAGTCCGCGCAGCCGTGACGTCCTTTCCGTAAAGCTTCAGGGTGAGCGTTTCCTGATCTGCATAATACACATCGGTGCCTACGAGTTTGGCGGGGTTAAAGATTTCCAGCATCCTCTGGATGTCGGCCCCGATGCCGGGATAATAAATTTCGCGGATGGGCCGGGCGCCTTTTTCGCGCAGCATGCCGCGGAACATCTCGATGTCCCACGGTTCCGCCGCGCGCAATTCCGCGCGGCCGGCGCGGAGCTCGCTCTTGACGGCCAAGACTTCGTCTTTCAAGCCTTTCCAGTCGAGCCTGTCCAGCACGGCCAGGTTTTTCATCATCTCGTCCATGCCGGCTTCCGCGCGATCGTCCGGCATGTTCATCGTGAGCGCGTACAAGAAATACTGCAGGATTTTGAGCCGGAAGACATCGGAAAGAAGATCCATCTCTTCCGCCGTGAGCGGAAACGATCCTTCCGCTTGATAGGCCTTGAGAAACTCGCCGATCTTGGCGAGGTCCAGGCTGGACCCGTCCGCCTGAAAGCGGATCATGAATGCATTGGCAAGATCGGAGAGCCGCGCGTCTTCGTGCGCGTATTCGAAATCCATGAGCTTCAGGCCGGCAGGTGTGTAAAACGCATTGTCCTGGTGGTAGTCGCCGTGAACGATGGCTTTGGGAAGTTTCGCGGCGCGCTCCGGCGTGAACGCCTGGCGCAGCCGTTCGATCTGATTTTTGAGGATGGGAAATTCGGAAAGGTAACGGGCCTGCGCGTACGTGAGCGGCGGACCGCGCGACTGCAGTTCGCTCTGGAGCTCTTCGAGTTTCCGGAGCTTGGCTTCCAGGTTAACGATGGAAATCATCGGTGGCTCTTCTTCTTCCGTGTACGCGCGGCCGGCCGGCGCGAACGTCCGCGAGGCCGCGTGAAATTTGGCAAGTGTTTTCGCCGCGATCGCAAGATCCTCGCCTTCGACCTGTCCCCAGGAATAGCGCTTCCCTTCCACGAATTCATAGAGCACGTACGTGCCGTCCGGCGTTGCGGTGGCGGCTTTACCCTCGCGGTTCTTGATGATCCCGGCCGCGGCGACGCCGGCAGCCTTGGTCTGTTCGATCAGCGAATCTTCCCGATCCACGAGATCGGGCGAGTTGCGGTAAAGAGGCTTCTTGAGGATAAATTTTTTCTCGCCCTGCGTGACCCGGAAAACGTTGGGATGGCCCGGATCAAAAGCTTCGATCGTGGCGCCGGCCAAATTGTATGCGGCCAAGGCCTCCTCGGCCGACCGGAGTTCTGCTTTGGACTGTGATTGGCCGGACGGCGCCGCCGGAGTTTCAGGCCCCAGGATTTCATCCAGCACCGGCGTCAGCCTGCGCAGGGATTCCTGCTCGATCCTCATTCCCAAGAGCAGGTGCTTGGGCTGTTTTCCCCAGCGGCTCTGTACGAAAGCCGGCACCCAGAAGGGCAAGGTGCCCTTTGCCGCCGCGATCTCGGCCTCGGCCCGCGCATCGTTGTAGCCTTCCACTTCGGCATTGACCCGCTGCATGAAAGCCAGCTCCGATTCTCGTGAAAAAGCAAATCCGGCATTCAGGCCGAGCC
Source organism: Verrucomicrobiia bacterium (assembly GCA_035495615.1). NCBI lineage: Bacteria > Pseudomonadati > Verrucomicrobiota > Verrucomicrobiia > Verrucomicrobiia bacterium. The sequence goes on from DATJFP010000014.1 coordinate 27,332, forward strand.
CGACGTGCAATTCTCCCTTGAGCTGGTCGCGGGTGTAGCGGGTCACTTGAAGCTTAAGCGCGGCTTCAATCTGGTCCGCAAATGCGGCACGATTGCGGATGAAACGCGAAATCATCGTCTTGGTGATTTCCGGCTCGCCCACGACGGCCTGGTCCAGGATGTCGGTCACGTAAAACCGGCTGAGCGGGATCTTCTCGGCGAGAAAGGCCTGCGCGAAATAGCCGAGCGCGTACCGGATTTTCTGCGGGCTCATTTGCTGGTCGAGCATGTATTTGTACAGCGGCAGACTCAGCGCCTTCTCAGCAACTTCCGGCGTCACATTTTTGTTGCTGCTCGTCACCGCGTACCCGTGGATCTGATTCCGGACGAGTGCGAACTGCACGGTCATGGCCAGGCCTTCCTTGACGATGACTTCTCCCAGGTCGCTTTTCAATTCCGATTCCCCTTTTTCCTCGCTGATCTTCCGGTACTCGCTTTCGAGGCTCAATTTCTCGCCGGCAAGCGTGGAATCAAGCGTCACTGTCCGCCGCACGCGGCGGGCTTTGTCGATCTCTCCAAGGCGCGTCCGGATTTCGGCGAGCCGCTGGGCTTTTTTACGGTCTTCGGAATCGTGCAGGAAGGTAAAAATCGCGTGGTCGATTTCGTGGACCAGGAAGCTGGCCAGATTCACGTAATTGTGCTGCAGCGCGGTGCGCACCGTGTACGGGTTCATGAACTTGATGACGTCGAAATTCGTTTTGTCATCGACCGTCATGTAGTTGTAGCGGCCGATGATGTCCCGGCCCTGGATGCTGTCGACGGAAAACATGGGGATTCGTTTTTGCGCCTTCCCCTTGGTGATGACGAGCACGGGAATCTGAATGCCCGGCGGCAGGTTTCCAAGGCTCGACTTGACGTCGGGATGCCGGTTCTCCATATCGATCGTCGCGGCCGCATCCGCCGGGTTCGCCCATTCGATCTGGATGTGGACTTTGTCTTTGCCCCACACAAGCCCCGCGTAATAATGGTCAAGCCAGCCTCCGAACGTCTGCCGGGCTCCCTCGCCGTCGAACAAAAACGCTTTTTGCTGGAACATCGCGTTTAAAATTTCCTGGGGATGAGCCTGTCCCTTTTTGGCTTTCGCGAAAGCGGCCTCGATCTCGCCGCCCTTGGTTTCCCGCTCGAAGAAAGCGTCGATCACGCGGTTCGCGTCGGCTAAGGGATCCACGCCCCTGTCTTTCGCGGCCCGGTTGACGATGAAGGCGGCTTCCGCTTCCACCATGCTGTCGCGGCTCGCCTTGAAGTCTTCCAGAAAAGGCGTCCCCGTCAGGCGCAGCGCTTCGGCATTGCCCAGCAGCAGCGCGGTCGCGATCACGTTCCGCATTTCCGCGCGCAGCGGCGCGAGCACGGGGTCATCGGAAAATTGCGGCCCGTCGTAAGGCGTCAGGTCGAAGACCGCGCTGATGGTCTCCGCGGAAATATGGCCGGTGCCGTCCAGCAGCCCTTTTTGTTTCAACACTTCCCGGGTCTGCGATTCCGCCGGAGGATTGTAATAAAGCGACAGCCAGAGGCCGTAGAAAAGCTCGCGGTACACGCCGGGATCGGAAACGGCAAGCTGCTGAAGCACCGGCTTGAGCTTCTCGACCTCGGGATATTTCCGCTCGTCCACGAACCGCAGCTCGCTTTGGGCTTCGCCTCCGGCCTGAGCCACCGAGCCGTCCGCCGTTTTGACGTCCTGGGCCGCGCTGGTTTCCGGCGGCCGGTTTTCCGGAAAAACCTGCTGCGCGATTTGGCGCAGCTCGGCGGCCTTGGCAAGCGCCTGGCGTCCCGCGGCCTCGGCCTGTTCGATGGCGGTGAAAAGCTGCTGGGCTTTTTCCGCGGGCACGGCCACCTGGCCCGCGCCCGGTTCTTCCGCCGGGGCCGGAATGATTTGCGCGGACGCGTTGCCCGAGGCCCGGGAAAGCCCGATCAAAGCGGCCTGCTCGGCCTGGTCCGTCGTGAGCTCCGGATTCTGCCGGAGCACCGTGCCCACGGCGCGGTCCGCCATTTGAGTCACGAGATTGTTGGACGGGAGAGTTTCGCGGAGCTCCGCATTGGCGGCCGCGCCGCTCGTGGCCGCTTCGTAATCGTTCATCACGCCTGCAAGCACGGGCGCGGTGCGCAGTCCTGCCTCCTGCACCTGCGGGGAAAAAGCTCCGGCCTCGACCCGCTGCCTCAAATTCGCCAGCACGCGCTGGGAAAGCTCGGACCTTCCGACGTATTCCAGCGGAAGCCGTCCCACCGCCGACGGCAGGGACTGCATGGCAAGCCTCGCGGCCTCCGGATCCCGGATCCAGCGCACGACGGGCATGCCGCGGTCCAGGTGCACCGGCGGATTCATGGCCGCGGGTCCGGCCTTGCCTTCGAGGAGCGGCGCGATCGCGGCCGCGGAAATTTCCTTGCGGCGGACCAGCGCTTCCAGCTTTTGTTTGAATCCCGCGAATTGTTCCTGGAAATTTTTCCACATCTCGTCTACGGCACCGTCGCGCGCGCCCGCGATCTCCTCTTCGAGGGACCGGACGAGTTCCTCCGGCGTGGCGGCGCTCCGCGTTTTCTCGTACTTGTCGTGGTAGACCTTGAAAACAAGATCCACGTAGCGCGTGTAGTCGGCGGCCTGGTCCAGGCGGCCTTCCTGCGCGAGCTGCCGCAGGATTTCGTCGCGCCACATTTTCAATCCGGATTTAAATTCCGGCTGCGGCATTTCCTGGGCGAGGCGCGCGGCCGCGGCCTTGCAGAACGCATCGTAATAAGTCGTCTCGAGTCCGGCCTTGAACGACAACTCCCCGCGCATGAGCTGCGGGTACAGCTCGTGGCCTTCGAGCGAATCCATCGCGGGAATGATCACCGCGTACGAATAGCCCGCTTTCTTCAGCGCCTCCTGGAAACCGCGGGAGTGAAAGCCTCCGGCCACGACGATCGCGGAGGAAGCCTTTTCCCTTACAAGCAGCTCCTGGAGTTTTTCCTGGAATGCGGCGTCGCGCTTGGTCACCGTCTCGTAAAAATAAAGCGCGCCCAGCGCCTTGGGCTTCAGATCGCCGAACACGTCCCACGAAGTCTTGAAATCATTCCGGAACCGGTCCCATTCCTCGCGCGTCAGCTCCATCGCGATGAAGGCCCGCAGCAGACGGAGCTGCCGGTAGTCGCGCGCCAGGTTCTTCTGTTCCTCGCTGCCGGAAAGCGCGTCCGTCGTTTCCGCCAGCGCCGCTTCCAGCTCTTCGAAAAGGCGCGTTCCGCGGATCATGGACAACGTTTCCGTGTGCCCCAAAAGCTGTTTCATGGCCGGCGTGAGGCGCGGCTTGATGCCGGCCTTTTCCCCCGCCGCGAGAAGCGCCTTCAAGAACTCCCCTTCGCCGAGCGCGCCGGTCAGGAATGCCTGTTGTTCTTCGTTGAAGCGCTTCTGGGATTCGGGATCGAGCCGGAGCAGGTAGTTTTGCTTCAACCCTTCGGCCATTTTTTTCAGCGAGGCCTGCACGGCCTCGTGATCGATCTGGGCATCCCCCGAGACGGACGACAAAAGCGAGGCGATTTCGGAATATTTCGCGGTCATGGCTTCGCGCGCGCCCGGGCGTCCGTTCCAGACGCTCCCCAGCGCCTTGACCAGCTCGAGCAGATTCGATTTTTCCTCGTGGAATTTTTCCACCTGCTCGTGCCAGGCATTGAGCTCAGGCGTATAAATTTTGGCGCGCTCGGCATCGAGCGCGGCCTTTCTTTCGTCCAGCTGCCTGGCGAGCGCGGGCCGGTTCGCATCGGCATCGAGATAAGCCAGGTAATTTTCTTCGTAGAGCTTCCAGTCTTCGATGCCGTGGTAAAGCGCAGGGCCTCCGAAGATGGCGGCCATTTCCGCGCCCTTGAGCTCGCCTTTTTTCAGGTATTCGTCCATGACTTTTTTCTTGATGAATTCCTTGGGAAAGGCGCGAAAGAGCAGCGGGTCGAGCACGCCGCGCGCGCCTTCGAGCGCGACCAGCCGGATGCCGTGCTTGGTCCCGAAAAACTGGATGAGCTGCTGAATGCGATCCTGCGCGCTTGCAATCGCGTGCGCGTCCTGGATGAAAATAACCTGCGGCCTTCCGGGACCCGCGTCGTAGCGCGCGTCGACCAGGCCGAGAGATTCGGGAAGCGTGAAAGAGTTGATGCCAAGCGGAGAAACCGGAGCGGCCGCGGCGGCCGGGGATTCGGGCGCGGGAAGCGCGGCCTTGGCGCCGGACAATTCGCCCGAAATAAAAAGGAGCGCGGTGGTCCAGGCCGTAAGGCGCAGTAGAAAGGTGCGGGGTTTAAAGAAAATCACACGGCTCCTTTCGTGATGATGCGGCCATCCCCCCTGATCGCCGCATTATGTTTATAGAAGAACGCAAAACTAAATACTTTAAAAACCTTATATAAAAAGTTTATCATCTAGCCAAGCAGAAAGCTTGGCAGGAAGTGAAAATTTTTGATTTTTTTGATCAATTATGATCAATAAAGATATTTATTGATCGTTTTCAAGAGGAAAAAGAGGGAGCTGCGAGAAAAAAGGAGTGCGGAATTTTGAGGTTTTAGAACAGGGTTTCGGGCTTTACCGGCAAGCCTTCTTGTCCGCCCGGGATGAATGCCGCGCCGAGATCCCAGATGCCGCTGCCTGTGCGGGCAATGGCCTGGAAAGTTCCGTCGACAAAGCCCGCGGCATGGCGGACAAACGGTTTCCCCGCCTGCTCGTGATATTCCTGGATGGTGATGGGGATTTCCAGGAAGCCCGTCAGGATATTTTTGACCCCGCGGATGAGCGTGTGTTTCATGTTCTCGGTATACGTGCCTGCATAGGCGGAAGCGGATGCTCCAAGCAGCAGAACGGCCAATAAAAATGCGGTTTTTTTCTTCATAAGAGCCCCCTCCTTTTCGCGGGTTTCTTAAGTATCGGACGAAACGGAAATTTACAAAAGAATGTTTAAGTTTTAATTCGGAACGCCGTTTCTCTTACAACGTCGTCTCCAAAAACAAGCTCGTTTCATCGTTCTGAAAGATTCAGCAAACGCGCATGGAACAAGATTTACCTTTAAAACCTCTTTATAGCTGCTCGAGCTGCCAATGGTCGGGCAATGAGTCCAGCTTCATCACGAAGATCCTCTCCATCATGTACCGTCCGAAGCACGACAACATCCAGGCCTTCAAGCAGATCAAGTGTCCGAAGTGTCACAATCTCGTGACCATCATTTTCGAGACGCTCGACGGCTCCATCGCCAAGTAAATTCTCTGCGATTAAATTCCGCGGTTTTGCGGCACACGCTTCCATGCTTTCAACGGGCATTGTGCACTCATGCCTAGGGGGACAGGTCTAAAGACCCGTCCCCGTCCATGCATCCGTGAGGCAATTAAAGGCGGGAAAACACGCCCTCTAAAATCTCGAGGGCCACGTCCACGTCTTTCTTGGACGCGATGAGCGGCGGGGAAAAACGGATGGAGGTCTCGCCGCAAGGAAGCAGCAGGAGTCCCTTTTCGAACGCGCCCTGCACGATGCGGTCGCGCAGCGCGGGCGCCGGCTCTTTGGTCGCTCGGTTTTTGACGATTTCGATGGCGCACATAAGCCCAAGTCCCCGCGCGTCGCCGATCGAGAGAAAGCGGCGGCTTAAACTTTCCAGGCCCGCCAGCAAATACTTCCCCACGACTTCGGAGTTTTTCAGGAGCTTGGTTTCCAAAAGATCGATCGTTTCCAGCGCGGCCACGCAGGCCAGCGGATTCCCGCCGAACGTGTTCGCATGCGCGCCCGGTTCCCAATCCATGACTTCGCCGCGTGCGATGATGGCGCCGAGCGGCATGCCGGAGGCAATGCCCTTGGCCACGGTGATGATATCCGGCTCCACGTTCCAATGTTCGATCGCGAACATCTTGCCCGTGCGCCCCATGCCTGACTGCACTTCGTCGGCGATGAGGAGAATCCCGTATTTGCGCGTGAGCTCGCGCAGCTTGGGATGGAAGGTCGGCGGCGGGACCACATACCCCCCCTCGCCCTGCACGGGTTCCACGATGATGGCCGCGACTTCGCTCGGCGGAATCGTTTTCTTGAACAGCACTTCCTCGATGTAACGCACGCATTCTTCCCCGTATTTCAGCGGATCCTGATGTTTGCAGTTCCGGTAAAAATACGGGTATTCCACATGCGTGACGCCGGGCACGAGCGGCCCGAACTTCTGCTTCTGAATGATCTTGCTGCCGGTCAGGGAAAGCGCGCCCATGGTGCGGCCGTGAAAAGCGCCGAAAAAGGCAATCATCTTTTCCCTTCCGGTCTTATAGCGCGCCAGCTTGAACGCGGCCTCAACCGATTCCGTGCCGGAATTGGTGAAAAAGACTTTTTTGACGCCTTTGCCCGGCGTGAGCGCCCCGAGTTTTTCCGCGAGCTTGACCTGCGCCTCGTAATAAAAATCCGTGCCCGACATGTGGATGAGCCGCGCCGCCTGTTTTTGCAGCGCCTTCACGACGCGAGGATGGCAATGGCCCGTGGACGTCACCGCGATGCCCGCCGTGAAATCCAGGAAGCGGTTACCGTCCGTATCGGTAATCCACATGCCTCTCCCCTTGTCCGCGACAAGAGGATACGAACGGGTATACGAGGGCGACACGACCGCCGCGTCGCGCTTCAGAAGTTTGCGGGCGTTGGGTCCCGGCAGGGACGTTTTGATTTTAGGCTTCGTGAACTTGCTCATGATGGCTCGGTATCGATCTGGGCTTTCTGTAGCTTGCCTGAATAGTCAATGTAAACGCTTTTCCATTCACTAAAAATGTCCAATCCGTGCTCGCCGGCTTCGCGGTGGCCGTTGCCCGTGTCTTTGACGCCGCCGAACGGCATGTGCACTTCCGCGCCGATCGTGGGGCCGTTGATGTAGGTGATCCCGGCTTCAATGTCTCGGATCGCCTTCATGGCCGCGTTGACATCGCGCGTGTAAATCGAGGACGAAAGGCCGTAGGCCGTGTCGTTGATCTGCTTCAGCGCGTCTTCCAGGTCGCTCACCGGCATGATGCAGACCACAGGCCCGAAAATTTCTTCTTTCATGATGCGCATGGAAGGCTTCACTCCGGTAAAAACCGTGGGCTGGAAAAAATAGCCGTGCGAAAGGCCCGGGCCTTTGGCCGGACCGCCGCCGCATTCGATCTTCGCGCCTTCGCGCTCGCCGAGTTTCACGTAATCGGTCACGCGCTCGAGCTGGTCCGCGTTGACGAGCGGCCCCACCTGCACCCGGGGATCCATCCCGTCGCCCAGTCGCATCCTGCGGGCGCCGGCCACCATCTTGCGTTTGAACGACTCGTAGACTTTTTTCTGCACGTAGATGCGGCTGGTCGCGGTACAGCGCTGGCCCGCGGTCCCGAAAGCGCCCCACAAGGCGCCTTCCAGCGCGAGGTCCACGTCCGCATCGTCCATGACGATCTGCGCGTTCTTGCCGCCCAGCTCCAGCGAACAGCGCTTCAGCGTGCGGCCGCATTCGGCCGCGATCTTGCGCCCGGTTTCACTCGAGCCGGTAAAAGAAATCAAGCGCACGTCCGGATGCCGCACGAGCGCGGCTCCGGTTTCCGGGCCTCCGAGCACCACATTCAGGACGCCGTCCGGAAGCCCGGCCTCGGTAAGAATTTCGGCGAAACGGATCGCTGTTGCGGGCGTGTCTTCCGCGGGTTTCAGCACCACGGTATTGCCGCAGAGGAGCGCGGGAAAAGATTTCCAGGAAGGAATGGCGACGGGGAAATTCCACGGCGTGATGAGGCCGCACACGCCGAGAGGCTGGCGCACGCTCATCACGAATTTATTTTTCAATTCGCTGGTGGTCGTCTTGCCGAAAAGGCGGCGGCCTTCGCCGGCCATGTAGAAAGCCATGTCGACAGCTTCCTGCACATCACCCTCGGCTTCTTTCAGGACCTTGCCCATTTCGCGCGTCATGAGCCGAGCCAGGCTCTTTTTCTCTTTTTCGAAAAGCAGTCCCGCGCGGAACAGGATGTCGCCGCGCTTGGGCGGCGGCACAAGGTGCCAGGATTCATAAGCCGCGGCCGCCGCGCGCACCGCGGCGTCCACGTCGCGGGCGTCGGAATCCGGAAAAGAGGCCAGAACCTGGCGCGTGTCCGCGGGGTTGGTGTCTTTGAGCAGGCGGCCGCTCTTCGAGGCCTTCTTTTTCCCGCCGATAAAATTTTTGAGTTGAGCCACGGTCAGTCCCGCAGGGTTAAAGGTTACAAGGACTGTTTCTTGAGCCACGCTTCGAAGACGCGCATGGCGTGATAGGCCGTCACGTCGAGCTTGAGAGGCGTCAGCGAAATATACCCGTCGACCACCGCTTCTTCGTCGCTCGTGCCGTCCGGATCGTACAGCTCGATTTCGCCGGCCAGCGAATAGACTCTCTTGCCTTCATGCTCTTTCTCTTTGACGAACTCTTCGACGAAACGCGACGAGGCCTGCTTGGTAATTTTGATCCCGCGTATTTGATCGGCCGTAAGCGGCGGGATATTCACATTGAGCAGCACGTCGGGCGGAAAGAGGCCGCCGCGGTGCCCTTCGATCAAAAGGCTCGCGATCCAGGCGCTTGGCCCGAAATCGTCAAACTCACGGCTGCAGAGCGACAGCGCCATGGCCGGCACGCGGTTGATCAGGCCTTCGCGCGCCGCGGAGATCGTGCCCGAATAATAAACGCTGACGCCCGTGTTCGCGCCCAGGTTCACGCCCGAGACAATGAGATCCGGCGCGAATTCGCGCAGCTCTGCGATGGCGAACTTCACGCAGTCCGCGGGCGTGCCGTGCACCATGAAATGCGGGATGCCTTTGAGACGGTATTCCTCGACACGCAGTTTCTGTCCGAGAGAAATGGAATGGCTCGAGGCGGAACGTTCGCTGGCGGGAGCGACCACAATGGGATTGACGCCGGCAGGAATGGCGGCTACAAGCGCCTTGATGCCGGGGGCCTGGATGCCATCGTCGTTCGTATAAATGATATTCATGCCGGAAGTAAGCCGTTGTAAAGCGATGATCGGGACGTTTCGAGAACGTGCGTTTTGTTAGGTTCTCTTCAAGTATAGCATACGCCGTAATTCGCAAGGCGTATGCCCCACTCCGGCAGCTTTTTCTTCCAGACGGAAGAACGGAAAAGGTCCCTTTCTTTGTCGCGGCCGTGGGTGAAGGAGCTGAGCGCCTTCAGGTCGCGGTCAATGCGCCCGGGATGGCACATCACTTCATTGAGGCCTTCGGGAAGTTTCCGCAGCACGGTCTCGAGCGAGGCCTTGCGCCAGAAACCTTTCGGGTCGAGGTCGCCCAAAACACGGTCCACGGTTTTCACTCCTTTATAGACCGGGGCCCCGGACTTTGCGGATTTCATGAGGGCCGAACGCCGGACGGGAAGCCGGAAGCGTTTCGCCACCGCGATGAGCGCCTCGAGATAAAGCGGATGATCGTGCATCTGATGATGCGTGTCCAGATGCGTGGGAAGCCGCTCGAAGACATGCCGGAAAAGAAGCACCTGCGCGGCATATTCCTTCACCAAATCTTTTTTCAGCGGCAGTTTCGCGAGCTGGTCGCCTCGCCTGCGGAATTTCCCTTCCGCGTCCGTGAGCGACGGCACTTGCGAAGGCCTGGACACAGGGCGTCCGAGCGTCACGTTCAGATGCACGCCCACGCCGAGCGCCTTGCGCTTTTTGATCGCGCGGATTTCCGCGGGCCGGATGGGAAGGTTCGCCATGAAGGTCGTGCTGGAAACAATGCCCGTGTCGTGCGCGGCGAGAATGGCGGCTGTCACGCCGGGCGTCAGGTTGCAGTCGTCGGCATTGACGATGAGCGTTTTCACCGGGAACCCCGCTTTGTTTTGGAAGGGCACAGAAGAACGACGGTCGCAACCGCGAATTCGCGCTCATGCGCGAGCGACAGCTCGATCCGCGCGCGCGCGGGAAATCCCAGTTTTTTCCGCGCGGCCGGGGACAGATGAAGGAACGGCTTGCCCCCGTTTTCTTTCCGCACCTCGATCTGGTTCAAGGCGACACCGCGGGAAACCGGGTTCTTCGTCACCGGCGTGCAGGCCTTGATGAAGGCCTCTTTGGCGGCAAAGCGCGCGGCCAGATGCTCGTATTTCATTTTGCGCGGAAGGCAGTAGGCGCGCTCGGAGACGCTGAAAATGCGGTTTAAAAACCGGGCTCCCTGCGCCTCGGCCGCTTGCTGCAGGCGGCGGACGCTGACGAGATCGATGCCCTGGTAGAGCTCCACTTCAGCTCCTTACGAGAAGGTAAACCAGAGCCCCGACGAGGATGAGCGAGATGATGTAGAAATTGTTGAAGCGCCAGAAATCGTAGGCGTGGGACAGGATGCCGGCGCGGACTTGTTTCTTCTTCTGGGTGCCGGGCGCGAGCTCGTAGCGGAGATTGAGGACTTCTTCTTTGCGGAACCGGAGGTAGGTGCCCCCGATCTTGTACGCATGCAGCTTTCCCTGGCCGATGAACTTTTCGATCTGCTGCTGTTCGATTTCCAGGTAGCTTTTGACTTCTTCCAAAGTCAGCATGTTATTCATGGATTCACACCTTTGACGCCCAATGGATTACCTCCGTTGCCGGAGGCGGAAAGGAAAACACAGCGGACAATTTCAGACGACCGCGAAACGCAGGACTACGAGCGATTGCTCTCTTCTTGGATCCAGCGGTCGACCGCCGACTTGCTGAAGAGCCAGGAACCTTTTTCGTTTCTCGCGGGAATCTTTTTGCTCGAGGCCCATTCTTCCACGACACGGGACTCCACTTCGAGGTAATGAGATACGTCCTTCAGCGTCATGGTGACGTCCGAAGCCTCGCCGGTGGGATTGCCGTTCAACATGGAAAGCTGGCCTTCGATGATGGCGCCTTCGGTGACGCTCAGGCGCGGGGTGCTGATGTTCCCTTTGATGACCGCGGGAGAAATGACGGAAACGCTCTGGGTGGCATTGATATCGCCTGTGACCTTGCCGGCGATAATGATCTTGTCACCGTCGATATTCGCCTTCACCTTGGCGTTTTCGCCGATGGTAAGATTGCCGCGCGTATCGAGCTTGCCCTCGAAGCTGCCATTGATGCGGAGATTGACAGGGTCTTTAAAAGCAATCGTCCCCTGCATGCTCGCGTCGACGTCGAGGATTTTTTCTTCCGTCAGGTCTTTTTCCTTTTTGGCCATAAAGAGTCTCCTTTGGGGGCGTTGAAGGCCCCTTCATTATCCATATTTCATCGGGGCTGTAAAGGAAAAACCCGGTGGGTCAAGAAACCGCAATTTTGACCGAAAATCTTTAAGTGGCCTTGGGTTGCAACGGCCGCCTTTTGATTTTTTTGCCAGTCAGGTTAAAATATTTCCGGAGCTTGAAACACGATGCTGAAACCGGCTTTTTTGATTGGAACCACCGCCTTCTGGCTGATGATGACCAGCCAGCTTATTCAGCGGGAATTTTTCCAGCTGACGCCTATCCAATCCTCTTACCAGGTGCTCCCCCTCTATGGGTTCACGGTGCGGGAGGAATACCAGGGCATTTACATCGGCGACAAGCTGATCGGCTTCAATCTGGCCGTTCTCGAAAAGAAGGAAGACAAGGACAAGCCGGAAAACGCCCCTGCCAAAATCTATTACGAGCTGCGCCAGAACACCTACATGACGTTTCTCTTCCTCGGCCAGGAGCGCGAGATGCTGGTGAAAAGCAAGGCGATGCTCGACGAGCGCCTGGAGCTGCAGTCCTTCGAGATGAAATTCACGAGCGGTGAAAACTGGACCGAAATGAACGGCCAGATCGCCAAAGACCACCTGAACATGGTCATCCAATCCAAAGAAGGCGAGCCGATCCGCAAGATCGTCCCGGTCGAGCGGCCGCTGTTTTTTTCCGAGTCGCTCAATATGATCTGGACGCCGGAAAATCTCAAGACCGGAAAAACCGGCAAGGTCCACATGTGGAACCCGCTGCTCATGAGTTTCGAGGACATGGAATTCCGCGTCGGCCCCAAAGTAAAAATCCCTTACGAAGGCAAGTCCACGGAAGTCTACGACCTGCGCCTCACGCAGCAGGGCATCGAGACGCGGTATTGGGCCACGCCCGAAGGCGTGATCATCAAGCATGAAAGCCCGACCGGCCTTTTCATGATCAAGCAGGACGCGTGGAAAATCTTCGACAAGATGCGCGAAGAGCGCGGCAAGCTCGCCGACCTTCCGAACCTTTATTCGACGCCGTCCAACCGCACGTTCGAAAATCCGGCGGCGCTGAAAAAAATCAAAGTGAACGTTCGCACACCGAAAGAGGAAAAAACACTCGTCCTCGAAAAGCCGTCGCTCGAAGACTTGCGCAGCGTCCCGCTTCCCGTGCCGGAAGAAATTCTCGACCAAATCCCGTCGGACCTTCCGCTGGGCGCGGGCGGGCTGAGAGCCAAGCCCTATCTCGAATCCACGGAATTCATCCAGTCCGACAGCCCTTTCATTGCCAAACAGGCCAAGGAGGTCGTGGGGCACGAAAAATCCGCGCTCGAAGCGGCGCGGAAATTGAACGCTTGGGTCAACCGGTGGATTTCCCCTTCGCCGAGCGTGAGCATCCCGTCGGCGCTGCAGGTCTACAAAGTGCGCAAAGGCGACTGCAACGAATACACCGCGCTTTTCACGGCCATGGCGCGCTCGCTCGGCATTCCCACGAAAATGGTCGCCGGGCTCGTGTACCAGAACGGCCGCTTTTTCTACCACGCCTGGCCGGAAGTTTTCCTCGGGCGCTGGGTGGGCATGGATCCGACGTTCGACCAGGAGCCGAACGACGTGACGCACATTCCCCTTGTCGAGGGCAATCTGGACGAACAGATCGAACTCATCCGCAAGGTCGGCCAAATCCAAATCAACGTTTTGGAAACAGAATAGGCTCACCCCTCACCCTCCCCTCTCCCCGTTTGCGGGGAGAGGATAAAGGAGAGGGGAATGAGATCAAGGAGGCTTTATGAACGCGATGGTCGAATTCGAAAATGCGCGCAAGGAATACGGAAAAAAAGTCGCGGTCGTGAACCTGAACCTTTCCATCCCGCAGGGCGAGCTGTTCGTGCTGGTCGGCCCCAACGGCGCGGGCAAGACGACCACGCTGAAAATGCTCGTGGGCCTCTTGCGCCCGACACAGGGAAGCGTGCGCGTCGGCGGCCACGACATGAAGACAGATCCCCTGAAAGCCAAGGCGCTCATGAGCTTTGTGCCGGACGTGCCGTACGTTTACGACAAGCTGACGCCGCGCGAACTGCTCCGCTTCGTGGGCAAGCTGTACGATCTGGATTCCGTCGTGATCAACGCGCGCACCGAAGAGCTTCTTTCCTTTTTCTCTCTCGATCACGTGCGCGACACCCTGATCGAGGAGTTCTCTCACGGCATGAAGCAGAAAGCAATTTTATCGGCGGCCCTTTTGCACAATCCCAAAGTCCTCGTCCTCGACGAGCCCATGGTCGGCCTGGACCCCATGAGCATCAAGAGCTTCAAGGATTTCCTGCAGCGCAAAAGCAAGGAAGGCACGACCATCATTTTTTCCACGCACACGCTTTCCATGGCCGAAGAGCTGGCGCAGCGGGTTGGCATCATCAACAAGGGCGAGCTCATCGCGCTGGGCTCCATGCAGGAGCTGCGGCAGAAATACCAGTCCCGGGAAAATCTCGAGAACATGTTCATGGCGCTTGTGGAAAAAGAGGAAGCGGCGGGAAGATCATGAAAAAACTGGGCCTTCTCCTCGAACTCAAGGCCACCGCGGTCAAGAATACCTTCCAGCGGCTGCGCCTGCGATCGCGCGTCGAATTCTTCACGCTGATCTTTTTCTTCGGGCTCCTGGGCGCCGGGCTTTTCTTCTTTTTCTTTTTCAGCTTCCGCTTTTTCAGCAGGCAGGAGCCTTTCGGCCCCATCCTGCTTGACGAGACGTTCTATCTTTTCACGTTCGCGCTTTTCGTCATGCTCCTCATCTCGTCCGCCGTCTCGGCCTACACGTCCCTTTTCCGTTCCGGCGAAGTCACGTTCCTGCTCACGCGCCCGCTCGGCTGGGACGAGATCTATTTCTTCAAGCTCAACGAAGCGCTGTGGTACAGCTCCTGGGCCCTGCTTTTCATCGCGGTCCCTTTCATGACGGCCTACGGCATGGTCAAGCATGCCGGCCCGTTTTTCCCGGCGATCTGCTTCGTGTTCACCATGCCCTTCATCGTCCTGGCCGGATCGCTGGGAACGCTGATCATGCTTGCCCTTCTTTATCTTCTGCCCGACAGGAAACGGCAGCGTCTCGCGTTGTTTGCCGTCGTCGTTTTTCTGGCGTGGTTCTTTTTCAGGATCCGCCCCGAGGTCATCAAAGAGCAAGGCTCTCTCGCAGGCGTGCTGAGCGGTTATCTCCCGCACGTGACGTTCGCCAAAAACCCTCTCTTTCCTTCGTCGTGGACGACACGCGGCATCATCTTCTTCAGCCAGAGCCAGGCTCCGGGCGACACGTTCTTTCAGGAGGGTAAATTTTATTTCCTCTTGCTGCTGTCGAACGCGCTTTTCTTCCTCATTCCTTCGTATTCAGCCGGCGCCCGGCTTTATCCCAAGATTTATTACCGCATCCAGGATCTCGCGGGATCGGAAAAGATCCGCCGCGCGCGTGCGCCCCGTTTCTTCGAAAAGATCGCGGACGCGATGCCCTGGCCGCCCAAAGCCGTGACCGCCTTTCTTGAAAAGGACCTCAAGACGTTTTTCCGCGATCCCTCGGAGTGGAGCCAGATGATCATCTTCTTCGGGCTGCTGCTGCTCTATTTCTCGAACTTGAAAAACATGGAATTCCACGTCCTGAAAAGCTTCTGGAAGAATATCGTGTTCGTCCTGAACAGCGTGGGCACGTACATCGTTCTGTCGAGCTTCAGCATGCGTTTTATTTTCCCCATGCTGTCGCTGGAAGGCGCGCGCTTCTGGATCATCGACCTGTCGCCGATCCGGATCTCGCAGCTCCTTCTCGAAAAATTCCTGCTCGGCACGCTGATCTCCGCGTTTTTTACCGTGCCTCTGCTTTTCCTCTCCGGCTGGATGCTGGAGATCCCCCTCGACCGGATCCTTTACACGACGGGTCTCGGATTTTTCGTGTGTGTGGCGCTCACCGGGCTTTCCGTCGGGTTCGGCGCAAAATTTCCCAATTTTAAGTCCACGAACCCTTCGGAAATTATTTCCGGGTTCGGCGGTTCCGTGCTGCTGGTTTCCCATCTCGCCTACCTCGCACTGGTCGGCACGTTCCTCATGCTCTCGCGCGAGGCGCATGCCGTGGTTTTCCTGACCGCGGCCGCGGGGAGCCTGCTCATCGGAACGCTGCCGCTTTACTGGGGCATGGCTTCGCTCAAAAAAATGGAATTCTGATTTCGATCGGACGGATCATGAAACGCAGCAGGACGGCCCCGGCTTTCTTTTTTCTTTTTCTTTCCCTCCTTCCTCTTTCCCGGGCGGAAGAAGCCGCCGCGCCTTTCCGGCTCGTGAAAGAAAAGGCCGGCATCCAGGAATACGAGCTCGTCTCCAACGGCCTGCGCGTCCTGGTCATGCGCGACGCTTCGCTTCCCCTGGCTTCAGTGCTCGTCACCTACAAAGCGGGCTCGCGCTTCGAAACTGGCGGCACCCGCGGGATCGCCCACCTCATCGAGCACATGATGTTCAAGGGCACGCCGCGCTACCACAAAGACAAAGGCACGGCGGTTTTCGCGGTGCTCCAGTCGCTCGGCGCGGGCATCCACGGCGGAACATGGAAGGACGGCATGGAATTCGTGGAAATTTTTCCTCACGACCAGCTCGAGACCGTGCTGGACATCGAGGCCGACCGCATGCGGAATTCGCTTTTACAGGACAAAGACCTGAAGTCGGAGATGCCGGTCGTGCAAAGCGAATTCGATCTCATGGAAAATTCCCCGGGCGAGATGCTCTACAACGCGGTCTGGGGCGAGGCGTTCCAAGTCCATCCCTACCGCTATTCGCCCATCGGCCTGCGCCCGGATATCGAAAAGGCGCGGCATGACGACCTGAAAAAATTCTACGACGTTTACTTCCAGCCAGGCAATGCGGTGCTGGCCGTCTTCGGCAACATCGAAACGCCCCAGGTCCTGAAAATCGTCGAAGAAAAATTCGGCGCGATCCCCGCCGCCCCCGCGATCCCGGAAGTGAAGGAGCGCGAGCCCGAGCAAAAGGAAATGCGCCGCGTCGAGCTTCATAAAGAAGAGCCCGTGGAAATGGTCATGGTCGCGCATAAAATCCCGCCGGCGGCGCATCCGGACACGGCCGCGCTGGAAGTCCTGTCGCAGATCCTCTGCGGCGGGAAATTGAGCCGCCTCTACCCCCTCGTCGAAGAAGGCCTGGCTTCGGCCATTGCCTGCGAGGCGGACAAGGCCCATGATCCCACGCTGTTTTCGACCACGGTGACGCTCGCGCCCGGCGCGAAACACGCGGAAACGGAGGCCCGGATCTTCGCGGCGTACGAAGCGCTCAAAAAAAATCCGCCTTCGGAGGCCGAGCTTGTCGTCGCGCAGAACAAAATCCTCGTCGCGGCCGCCTACCGGAGGGACGGCTTCTTCAACATGGCGCTCGACATGAGCGTCTCGATTGCCGCGGCCGATTGGACGCTGGCCGTGGATTTTCCGGAAAAAATCCGCAAGGTCACGGCTTCCGACGTGCAGCGCGCGGCGCAGACCTATTTCCTCGACGGCCAGGCTACGGTGGGACGCCTGATTTCCAAAAATCCGCCTCCGTCCGCGGGCGGGACTTTGCCCGAGGCCGCGGCCATGCCGTCCTCCGAAGTCCCGGCTCTCGCACCGGAACCCGCGGCTTCGAACGCGGCCGCACTCCCTGAAAAATTTTCCGACCGCATGACCGTGAGCGAACACGGCGGGCTCACGATCGTCGCGCTCAGGACCGCGACGCCGGGCGTGATGTCGGTCGCCGGATCTTTCCGGGGCGGCGGCACGGCCTATGACGCGAATCCCGTGCTTCCAACCCTGACGGGCGAGCTGCTGGACGAAGGCACGACGAGCCGGAACAAATATGAAATCGCGCGGGAGATCGAAGCGCGCGGCATGGAATTGGAATTCGGGGTGAAAGAGGAACGCGCGGGGTTTAAGGCGCGCTTTCTCAGCGCGGACCAGGATGCCGCCCTCGGCCTCATCGCGGACCAGATGCGCCGGCCTTTGTTCGCGGAGACCGACTTCAACATCGAGAAAAAAGTCCTGGAATCCGGCATCCGCCAGGCCATGGGCGACACGCAGGACCAGGCCAAACGCGCGCTTTCGCGCCTCCTTTATCCGCAGGGGCATCCCTACCGCAGGCCGGACTACGGCGAAGAGCTGTCCTTCCTTTCCTCCGTCACGCTGCAGCAGGTCAAAGATTTCCATGCATCGCATTACGGCCCCCAGGAGATGTTCGTCGTGGCCGTGGGCGACGTGGATCCTGAGGCGTTTGAAAAAAGCGCGCTGCGGGCCTTTGGCGATTGGGAGAAAAAAGATGTGCCCGCGCTCCGGATCGAAAAGGCCGCACAGGGTGCGGCCGTGAAGCAGCACGTGCCGGTGCCCGGCAAGGTCAACATCGACGTCACCATGGGGCACGTGCTCGACCTCGAGCGCACGAGCCCGGACTTCGTGCCCGTTTACATGGCCAATCGCGTCCTGGGAGGCGATTTCATGGGGCGGCTTTTCACTAAAGTCCGGGACGAAAAAGGGCTGAGCTACCACGTTTATTCTTATTTGAATGGTTTTGACGCGGGCCTGGGCGGGACCTGGCAGATCGACATGACCGTGAACCGCAAGACGCTGGAACCGGGGCTCGCGGCGGCTTTCGAGGAATACGAAAAATTCAAACGCGACGGGACCTTCGAGCAGGAACTCCAGAAAAAGAAAACGGGCGCTCTGGGAAATTTTCAGGTGGGAATTTCCACGACGCCCAATCTGGCGCGCGAACTTTTGAGGGCGCTCGAAAGCGGGCTGGGCGCGGGCTATCTCGATCATTTTCCGGAGCAGGTCCGGGCCTTGACCGTCGAAGATACCAACCGCGCGATCCGCGAATATTTCCATCCCGACAAAGTGAGCGTCGTGACGGCCGGCGACCTGCAGGAAACTCCGGCGGCCCAAGCCCAAACGGCTTAGGCCGCCGTTTCAATTCATCTTCTTTCTTTAAACGCCCACGGGCTGCAGCTGCGACGTGCACGCGCAGCAGCGCGTCGCTTTGAGCGGAATCGTGGAAATACAGAACGGACATTCCTTGGTCGTCGGCGCGGCGGCCGGAGCCGGGGGCTTTTCCGTGAGCCGGCTGACCTGCTTGATCACCACGAAAATGACGAAGGCCACGATCAGGAAATTGATGATCGTGTTCAGAAATACGCCATAATTGAGGGTCGGGGCGCCCGCCTTCTGGGCTTCTGCCAGCGACGCGTAAGACGCTCCCGAAAGGCTGACGAACAAATTGCTGAAGTCCACCTTGCCCAGGAGCATCCCGATGGGCGGCATGATCACGTCGTTGACCAGCGACGTGATGATTTTTCCGAAAGCGGCGCCGACGATGACGCCGACCGCCATGTCGATGACGTTGCCGCGCATGATAAATTTTTTGAAATCTTCCAGTGTGTTAGAAGCCATGCTCTTTCCCTCCTTATGGGAATATCAGGGTCCTGTTTTGGACTCGATATAACAAAAAAAGGCGGGGCTGACAAGCCCCGCCTTTTTCCGCATTAAATTGTCCTGAAAGCTTACTGGATGGCTTCGCCCGCGACGTTGCTGGTGACCGGCGTCACGAAAAGCGTAAAGGGAAAGAACAAAAACCACCACGCCCGGCTGGAAGACTGGACGATCCGCACCTTGCTCGCGCCGTGCGCCTTGGCCGCGGCCGTGAAATCCGCCACGGTCTTCTGCAGCGTCGCATCGCCCCACACGGGCTCACGGCCCATCATGAGATGAATGGCGGCGTTGGACGTGCTGAGATGCGCGGCCGGCGTGCCGTCAGGCGACGTCAGACCGCTGAAGTCGGTGGCGACTTTCGTGCTGCTGCAGCCCGCCAGATGAAATACGGCGAGCATGAGGGCGAAGAATTTAAGGGACTTTGAGTAACGCATAAATTGCCTCCGTGGTTGGGTGTTCTATGACAAAGGTAGCGCACTCTAGCCGATGCCCGAAAAGGCGTCAATAAGGAAAAACCCTACAACCTATTGCACGGGTACGCTTTTCGTTTTCTGCTGTTCCTTCTGCGGGGTCAGTTTGGGAAGCTTGATTTCCAGGACGCCGTTGTCGTATTTGGCCGTGACATTGTCCGGAACTACTTTTTCCGGAAGCGACATGCTGCGCCGGAAGCTGCCGAAAGTCCGTTCCATGCTGTAATACCCCTGCTTGTTCTTCTCCTGATTGTCCGACTGCCTTTCCCCCGAAACCGTGAGCGTGTCTTCGGTGACGTCGATTTTGATCTGATCCTTCTGCATGCCCGGAAGGTCGAGCGTCGCAACAAAAGCATCGCCCTTGTCCTGAAGGTCCGTGTCCGGCTGGAAGGAAGAAGACTTGGCCATCTGGTTCCAGCGCTGGTTGAACTGGTTGAAAAACTGCTGCATGTTCTGCTGGACGGATTGCATGTCCGCGAAGGGATCCTCCATGCCGTTGCCGGTCTGGATGTTCGCCTGATTCGCGTTGGCGGGAGGCTCTTTCTGAGCGGATTCGGCAAAAGCCGCCGGACCCCAAAGCAGGAATGACGCGGCCCCGATCGCGGCGGCGCGGAAGAAAAAATGAAGGCTCGATTTCTTTTTCATGGCGATCTCCTTAATAAGCGTTGAAAGAGCTTCGACAAATGGTTCCAGGGGGCTGAGGGGAGGCTTCTATTATATCGATTCCGGGGCTTTTTCAAAGCGCCGCGGAGAATCTTTTAACCGGAGCGCTCGTCCCTCGATTCTTTTCCAGCGTCAGAAGCCCGCGCTTGCGTTCCGGATTCCACCGGTATCCGCCCACGCCGCCGGCCTTGGGCACGATGCGGTGGCAGGGAATGACAAGGGCCAGAGGGTTCGTGGCGCAGGCGCGCGCGACCGCGCGTGCTGCGGAAGGATGGCCCATGGCTTTTGCCGCTTCCGAATAGCTGTACGTGGTGCCGGACGGAATGCTGCGCAGCCATTCCCAGACGCGACGCTGAAAAGCCGTGGCTTGCACGTCGTAGGGCAGGAGCGGCCAAGGCTTGTGCCCGGCCAGATAATCGACGAGCGCCTGCACCCAATCGCGCAGGTGCTCCGCGTCTTCGTCAAAACGCGCCTCCGGAAATTCCCGTTTGAGCTCGCTTTTCAATGCACCCTTGCTGCTCCCCAGCCGGACGGAGCAAATCCCCTTTTCGGCGGCCGCAAGGAGAAGATATCCCAGGGGGGAATCCGCGATCAAGTAGGTGATGCGGACGCCCTGCCCTTTTTTCTTGTAATCGTTCGGCGTCATGCCCAGATAACGGCCCGCGAATTCGTACAGGCGGCTGCTCGACCCGAAGCCGGCGTCGTACAGAGCGCGGGTGACATCATCCCCTTTGCGCAACTGGCGGCGCAGCCGGTCGAACCGCACCGCGTCAGCGTAATGGCGCGGCGAAATCCCCAGGGCGCGCGTGAATGTTTTTTGAAAGTAGGCGGGGCTCATCGACACCTGCCCGGCCACCCTCGAGAGCGTGGGCAACTCCTCGCTCTCTTCGATGTAGCGGCAGGCCCGGATCAACCTTTGGGAAAGGGACTTTGCTTTCATGGCCTTATGATAGCCTATCCGTTGGAGGAATCTATCCGATTCGTGTCCTGAAAAAGCGGCCCAACTCATGAATGCGAGACACTTTGCCGATGCGGACGAGAATACGGGTTGTAACCAAGCCGGATAGGGCGTAAAATGCCTGATGTCTTTTACGCAAACTCCACCCCCTTTCGCTCGTCTCGAGCTCGCTGACCATGGCAAAAATTAAAGGCACTCAGAACACCTATCCTTCGCCCATTCGCCAAACGCGCTGGGTCGGCATTATTTTTTTTATCGTTCTCCACGCCGTGGGGCTCATCGGCACGCCTCTTTATTTGATCTATCACGGGGCCTCAGCGGCGGAGTGGGTTCTTTTCGGCTCTTTTTTTGCCCTGACAAGCCTTGCGATCACCGTGGGTTATCACCGCTTTTTTGCCCACGTCTGCTTTAAAGCCAATCCCGTCATTCGGTTTCTTCTGCTTTTTTTCGGCGCGGCGACCTTCGAACAATCGGCCCTGAAATGGGCTTCGCAGCACCGCCAGCATCACCAATTCACCGACACCGATCAGGATCCTTACAATATCAAGCGCGGCTTCTGGTATGCCCACATGAACTGGATCCTGCTTTATAAGCACCGCGTGAATTACGACAACGTCAAAGACCTGCAAAAGTCAAAACTCGTGATGAACCAGCATTTTTATTACAGCCTGTGGTCCGTCGGGGCCGGGATCGCGCTCCCCATGCTGATCGGAGTTTTAATCGGACATCCGCTGGGAGCCTTCATCATGGCGGTCAATCTTCGGCTGGTTCTTGTCATCCACTCCGCCTTCTTCATCAATTCCTGGGCACACATGTTCGGCACCCGAAATTATGACGGGACGATTTCGGCCAGGGATAATTGGTTTGGAGTATTCCTCACGAACGGGGAAGGCTACCACAATTTCCACCACCGTTTTCCCAATGATTACCGGAACGGCATTCGCTGGTATGATTGGGATCCCAGCAAGTGGCTGATTTTCGGGCTCTCCAAATTGAATCTCACCTGGGATCTTAAGCGGACGCCGGATTCATTGATCAGGAAGTATGCCGAAGAGACGGGGGCGAAGGCTGCAACCGCTTAAAAGGCGATTCTAAAAGATTCTTAAAAAACGGCCGGATAAAATATCCGGCTTTTTTTATGCTCAAAGAGGCCGGTCCTTCGGCTGATCCGTCGCCGGAATCTATCCGATTCCTGCCTTGAATCAGCCGCGCGTGAGCGGAGGTGTCTGCGGTTTATCTAAAACCTCGCGCACCATCATGAGGAGCTCAGCCTGGGTATACGGCTTTTGCAGGAAGCTGCAGCCCCGGTCGAGCCAGCTCTGGACGCCCCCGTGGTCCGTGTATCCCGAAGTGAAGATGATTTTTATCCTGGGATAGTTCGCTGAAAATTTCTCCGCCAACTCGTTGCCTCCCATGTGGGGCATCACCATATCCGTGATGAGCAAGGCGATGGGAGAGCCTTCATGACGCGCTGCCGCATCCAGGGCTTCAAGACCATTCCGGGCTTCAAGCACGCGGTATCCCTGCCTCGCCAGAAACTGCACGGCCAGTCCGCGGACCAGTTCTTCGTCTTCGGCGATCACGACCGTCTCTTGACCGCAAGGCAGTTCCACAACGGCTGCAACAGCCGCGTTTTGAGGCTTCTCCGCAGAGGGTGGCAGATAAACAAGAAACTCGGTCCCTTTTCCCGGTTCGCTTTCCGCGTATATAAATCCCTGGGATTGCTTTACGATACCGTAAACCGTCGCCAGACCCAGCCCCGTTCCTTTGCCTTTTTCTTTGGTGGTGAAAAAGGGCTCGAAAAGGTGAGCTTTGGCCTCGGGTGAAATTCCTGTGCCCGTGTCTTGGACCTTGAGAACCGTATAGACGCCGGGAACGAACCCTGGATGTTTCCCGTTCCCGGCAAGCACGGCGTCGACTGAAGCCTTGCGGGTTTCGATCACGACTTTTCCCCCATTCGGCATGGCGTCCCGCGCATTGACTACGAGATTCATGATCACCTGCTCGATCTGTCCGGCATCGATCCAGACAGGGTCCACATCCTCTCCCAGCAGGGTGACGAGTTCGATGTCCGCCCCCAGCAGGCGGCGGATCATTTTATCCATGCCCGCCACGATTTCGTTTAGAGAATGAACTTTCATCTGGAAAACCTGCTTGCGGCTAAAGGCCAAAAGCTGGCGCGTCAAAGCCGCGGCACGGACTCCCGCTTTCCGGATCTCGGTGAGACTGCTGGTCAGGCGTTCATCGTCCCACCCTTTGGCGAGGAGAAGATCGGAATGCCCCAGAATGACCGTCAGCAGGTTGTTGAAATCATGGGCCACACCGCCCGCCAGCCTGCCGACGGCTTCCATTTTCTGCGCCTGACGGAACTGGGCTTCCAGCTTCTTTTCTTCCGAAACATCGCGCTTGATAGCGATGAAATGCGTGATGCCCCCATCATTGCCGACGACCGGAGTGATCGTCTGTTTTTCAAAATAAAGAGTACCGTCCTTGCGCCGGTTGATCAGCTCGCCGGTCCATGATTTCCCCGCCAGGATCGTTTCCCATAGTTCTTTATACAACTTGGGCGATTGCTCTCCAGATTTAAGGATGCGGGGATTTTTTCCTACGGCTTCATCATAAGAATAGCCAGTCATGGCCGTAAACGCTGGATTGACCCACAGAATCGTCCCTGCGCGTTCGCTGATGAGAATGCCGTTAGAGCTGGCCGTGAGAGCCTCGGATTGGAGCCGCATCTTTAATTCTACATCGCGGTGAAATGCCATATCGCGGGAGGAAACAACCACACCACGAACGTGAGGATCGAACAGAAGATTTTTCGCGCTGCATTCGAGATAGACCCAGTGACCGTCTTTATGCCTGAAGCGCAGCTCAACCGCTTCGACTGCGTTTTTCTTCGCGGACTTTCCGGCAAAAAGACTGAAAACTCTTTTATAATCGTCCGGATGAACGAACCCAAATGCGTTCTGTCCGACCATTTCATCGGGCAAATAGCCCAGGACGTTCGTGATAGAAGGGCTTTCGTAGCGGATGGTCCCATCGGCCTCCAGGATCGTGATGATGTCCACGATGTTTTGGATGATGGATTCGAGATAGGCCAGCTTGTCGAATTGATTGGGGTCCGCAGCCATGCGAACTATTTCTCCAATTCGTACTCACGCAGAAGGGTCACAAAACTGTCATAGGAAGGCGAAGTGCCTGCATAGCGGTCAGCCCCAGCGGAAAGGCTTTTCTCCGCAAAATCGAACCCGGAATACGTATACACGATCAGCGGAACGGCTTTGCGGCCACTGCCCTTCTGAAGTCCGGCGAGGATTCTTTGGGTCTCCCGGATGCGCTGACTGCCTTCGACATCGGCTTGCTCGTACTCCATAAGAATAAAATCGGGCGGCTCCTGGGCGAAGCGATTGGAGAGCTCGGCGAGGTCCACCGTGGAAATTACCTTATAACGTTCCGTTTTCAAGCGCCGTGCGATCTGCTCGGAGTGCCTGCCGGGAATGTCCAGGATATAAACAAGGCCCTTCTGGCTGCCGTGGAAAAGGATCCTCTCGACTTCACAGAGGTAGTCGTGTAATTCGAAAGGCTTGCTCAGAAATCCATCCACCTCGAGGTCTTTGAAAACTTCGCTCAATTCGCCGCGGCCTGTGACGACCAGGACCGGGATCCGGGTGCGGCTGCGTCCGTCGGAAATCCGCCGATAAAACTCCAGTCCGCCAACCTTCGGCATTTCCATGTCGAGGGAAATCAGGTCCGGCGTGACTTTGCGAAGTTTCGCGAGCGCGTCCGCGCCGTCCTTTGCTGTCACGACTTCGTATCCTTTCGCCTGCAAATGCATCGCGAGCAACTGCACAATGGCTGCATCGTCGTCGATAATCAGGATTTTCTTTTTCTCTTCCAAAACGGCCCTCCGACCTTCTCAGCTTTACCAAATAGTATCGCCCATAGCGATCATATTTAAAGTATTTTTTTTGATACGGAGCCGGTCTTCGACTTACGCCTTTCCCGCCCATAAGGGCGGCGCTCGTTCGCTTCGAATCCCCTTGGGGACGAAAATCAAAAAAAATGCCGGACAGATTTCTGTCCGGCGGGATTCGGCCACTACGCTCGGACGGAGCCTCG
>DATJFP010000015.1 GCA_035495615.1 Verrucomicrobiia bacterium
TCTGGCTTCCCGCGTCCTGGACTTCGAAAAGCCCTTCCGTAAATTCCTCCAGATTGAAAACCGCGGCCCGCTCCTTGAAGACAAGGCCCATGGAAGAGATCGGCGAAACTGAGACCGGAAACCCGCCTCTTTTCAGCCGCGCCATCAATTCCTCGCGCGTGGTTTTCAAAGGATTGGTACGGACTACAAGCGGCGGCCGCTCATGAAAAATCTCGAAGAGCGCCTTTGTTTTTTCCTCACCATAGGCCGCGGTCCAGCGCTCCACGAGCCACATGGGAAAGGAATAACGCAGCCCCAGGATTTCTTCCGAAGACAGGTCCGCGATTTCCGGAAGTGCTCCTTGCTTGAAATCCTCGAACCGCGGGAGCAGTTTCGCCGACCAGTCCCAGCGCCACAGCGCGCGCACCGTGTCGCGGAATGTATCGGGATCGATGAGCTCTTCCAGAAGCGCGGAAAGCACCACGAGCGCAAAGGGGTCTTCGGGAATTTCGAGATGCGCGGACCAGGCCTTCAAGAACATCTTGTTCCGGAAAAGGCCGTAAATGATTTCCGAAAAAAAACGCCGGTCGCGGGAACCCATTTTTCTGCGGTAGCGGTGGAAATAATTTCCGAGCCAGCGGTCGGCAGGATGCGGCGACGGCTCGATTTCCTTCCAGATGCCCGCGGCGATAGCGAGCTGATTTTTGAGTATGGGAATCTCGGACTCTGTCGGCACGATTACTCCTGCGGCTCTCCGCTGGGCGCATCCCGGAACAGAGGATTTTGTCCGGCCATTTCTTCGATCTTCAAGGTGAGGCTTTGCAGGCCCAGCTTGTCTTTCGCGGAAATCAAAATTCCGTCCGGCCAGTTGCTGAGCACGCGCTTTTTTTCGTCCTCGGTGAGCAGGTCGGCCTTGTTGAGGGCCAGGATTACGGGTTTCTCCTCGGCGCCGATGTCTTTCAAAACCGCTTCGACCGCGCTTTTGAGATCCTGCGCTTTGGGATGCGCGGCATCAAGCACGTGGATCAGGACGTCGGCGGTGGTGACTTCCTCGAGCGTGGCGTGAAACGATTTGATGAGCGTGTGCGGCAAATCGCGCAGAAAACCGACCGTGTCGGTAAAAAGAATGTCGTGCCGGCCGTTGACCGTCTGCAGGCGCGTCATGGGATCCAACGTGGCAAAAAGCTTGTCCTCGACGTAGCTGGAAGCGCCGGTCAGGGAATTCAGCAGCGTGGATTTGCCCGCGTTCGTGTAGCCGACGAGCACCGCGGAGATGAAATGTTTCTTTTTCCGGCCCGAACGCAAAAGGCTGCGGTGCCGGAGCACGCCGTCCAGGTCTTCCTTGACGCGTTTGATGCGGTTGCGGATTTTACGGCGGTCCCATTCCAGCTCGGTTTCGCCGGGGCCTCTTGTTCCGACACCGCCGCCGAGACGCGACATCACACCGCCCAAGCCGCCGAGACGCGGGAGAAGATAATTCAGCCGCGCGAGTTCTACCTGCAGCTTGCCCTCGCGCGTTTTAGCGCGGCGTCCGAAAATTTCCAGGATCAGGCCCGTCCTGTCCACCGCCGGAATTTTCGTGAAGGCTTCGATATTGCGCGCCTGGGCCGGCGTCAACTCCGAATTAAAAAACAGCACGTTGGCGCCCGCGGCTTTCGCCTTGTCGCGCACTTCGGTCAATTTCCCTTCGCGAATGAAATGGCTGGGGCTGGGCTGCGGGACATGCGCCATGGAATAGCCCATGACTTTTACCGCGGCCGCTTCGGTCAGCTCCTTCATCTCGTGCTCGCTTTCCTCCAGGAAATCCTTGGACCTTTGCCAGGTCTGGACAATGACCAGGTACGCCCGGTTCCGCGGATTTTTTTGAAGCCTGCCGTCAACCATGAGTCATCCTTTGCATCCGATGCCGCGCGCCTTCAGAAGGGTGCGGATTTCGACGCGTTTGTCGCCTTGGATTTCGACGATCCCGCCCCGGGGGCCCATGCGGTGCGTGCCTCCGGTACCGAGCTTGCTCTTGAGTTCCCGCGCGAGCGTCTCCAGAAAAGAATCGTTTCGCGGGAGGCCGTCGATGACGGTCACGGCCTTTCCGCCTCTCCCGTTTTTTTCGATCCGCAGAATCGCCTGATATGAAGCGGCCTTCGTTTCCTGTTTGGAGCATTCGCATTCCGGGACAAGCCTGCGGCAGCGGGGGCATTTTTGATTCCGGGAGGGATCGGTGGAATAAACCAGAAAACTGTTTTTGTCGGACATAGCCTCAAGAAATGGCGAGATTAAAATCCCTGATGATGGCGGCGACAATGGTATAGGTGGCCTTTGCAAGGTAAACCATCGTCAAGACCATGAGCACCGTGAGAATGACTTTGGCTTTCTTGGAAAAGCAGGGACTCTTATAGAGCAGCGGAAGGGCAAGGGGGCCCAGAACGACGAACAGCAGAAGGATTACGATCCAGCGCCGGTAATACCACGGAACCTGGGCGTCCGCCATCAGCTCACTTTACGGTAAGGATATTTCTCTTTGATGCAATCCCTGAAATAGGTCCCCACGGAAGAAGACTGCAGAAGCCGTTCGTGAATGTCGGAAGGTACGCCTTCGTAATGGTAAACGCCCCCGCGGCGGAAGGCCACTTCCAGAACGGACTTTTGAACGTCATAACCGACGAGCGCGATGTCGCTGGATCTTACGGCTGTTCTCTCCATTGCTGCCTCCTTGGTCCTTGAACCGGTCCATTATAATGCCCGCCGTACGGGCCGTCACCTTCAAATCCTCGGCCGGAATTACCGCACCCCGGACGCGGAAAGCGCCAGGATTTCCTGCGGCGAGAGGATTTCATCCCCGCCCCGGCGCAGGCTCTCGCGGATGGCATTCACGTCCAGATCCACGCCCTTCGCTTTTTTGCCGGAAAAATGCCCCAAAAGGATTTCGAGCTTCGTGAGCGCCACAGCCTTTTCTTCGCGCGCTTCCAAGAGGACTTTCCGGAAGTTACGCTGCTCATCCCGCAGAACTGCCAGCTCCGAGTGCGCGTCCTTGAACCGCGCCTCAGCCACCAGAGCGCGGACTTCCAGGTCCGTCGAGCGCCTTAAGGCCGCGTTCTGGGCGCGGGCGTCGACGACAATGCCCACGATCACGGCACCTGCGAAAAAGCCCGCGGCCGCCGTCGCGATGCCGGCCCTCATCATCTGCTTCAAGGATTGAAGACGCAAACCATTCAGCGCTTCAGCCTGGGCCTGGCGTCCCGATTCCAGGTCGCGCTGCAACGAAAGGCATTGGCTTCGCGCAGCACCCAGTTCTTCGGCGAGCCTGGCGGCCTTGGCCTCGCTTTGCTGCCATTGCGCTTCGAGTACGCGGTACTTCCTCTGCCGCATGTTCCTTTCCAGGAAAGACGCAGCATTCCAGACAAGAAACAAGGCGATCGCGATGCTGCTTCCGTAAATTAAGCTGATACTCATGAAGACACCTCCGGTTGGACATCTTCATTATCGGCCGGAAGACTTTCTTTTTTGAAAGAAAAGGCGGGATAGGCTCTAAAGGGCAAAGGCGTATTCGCCGCCCAATTCCTTTTTCTTCTTTTCCTTGCGGTAGTCGTGGAGCAGATTTTCGATTTCCAGGTCGGAATAATGCGTCTGGGTTTTCAAGGCAATGAGGGTCTTGCGCTGCGCCTCTTCGTCTTTTTCCTGGTCCAGGAGGCCCAGGTAATACTCGACGGCCGCCGGATCGCGCACCGCGTCGATTCTCCATTGGTGTTTCGACAAGACAAGAAAGAAATCCACGCGGGCAACGCCCTGCATCCGCAACACCTTGGCTTCATACTGGGCCTCGAAACGCGCATGCTTGACCTCCGTGAGGCCTCCGGATTTACCGAATTGAAAGGGAGAGCCGTCCGAGGTCACGTGGGTTTGCTTCTTTTTACGGACGTATTCCGTCGGTGTCCCGTAAAACTCCTTGGTCTTGGGAGAGAAAAGCTCGAACTGTTTTTCGTACGCACCCGTGTGCTCGTGGCCCAGATATTCTTCGATGACTTTTTCGGGGCCGACTTTGACGGACGGCGGCCTCACGTTTTTGGAAACGATCAGGATGCCGGAAACTGCGATGAGCATGGCGCCCACGGGCATGGCATAGCCCAGGATTTCCCACAAAAGGCCTTTTTGAGGGCGCCGCGCGCCGAGAGCTTCGAGCGTGCGAGGGTTGAGCTTGCCCGCGGCCTCATGATCTTCTTCGAGCCACAAAGGCTCCCGCCCCTGCGCTTCCAGCAGTTTCCGCGCCTCGTCTTCGTCGACGGCCTTCAGAGTTCCGCCGCATTCGAAGCCGTTTGCGTCGCGGGCCTTAAATTTAAAAAGCTTCATCGCTTCTCCTGTCTCAAATTCCAATCCACGCGGCGCCCAGAACTCCCGCGGAATCTCCGAGCTTGTTTTGGACGACGGGCGTCAGAAGTTCGTCGGTAAATACGCGGGCTTTCACTTCTTCGACGCCGGGCCCATACAGTTCCTCGATCTGGGAAAGGCCGCCGCCCAGGACCACGATATCGGGATCGAGGACATTGATAACATTGGCAAGCGCCTGACCGAACCGGGCGAAAAACTCCCGTAAAAAATCGCGGGCGTCCGCCTTGTTGTTTCGGTAATCGGCCAGGATGTCTTTAAGCGGCTTTTGGGAACCGTGCCGCGAGCGGTAGAGACTCTCAAGCCCGCCGCCGCTGATGAAGGTTTCCACGCAGCCGCGCGCGCCGCAGTAACATGGCGGGCCTTGAGGGTCCAGGACCATGTGCCCCCATTCCCCGGCAATGGCCTGATGCCCTCTCAAAAGCTCTCCTTTATAAATGAGACCGCCGCCGCATCCGGTTCCCATGATGACGCCGAAGACAAAGGCCTTTCCCTTTCCCGCGCCGGCTTGGGCCTCGGCCATGGCAAAACAATTCGCATCGTTTTCGACGGCCGCGGGATGTTCGAGAATATTTTCCAGGTCTTTGAGGCAAAGCCTGTCATTGAGTGCGGCGGTATTGGAATTTTTGAGCCGCCCCGTCTTATGGGAAAGCGCGCCGGGCGTCCCGATGCCGAGCGCATGCGGCGCGCCCGCGATTTTTTCTTTCATCCGCCCGTAGAGGAGATGGATCCGCCGCAGGATGTGCTCATAGCCTTTTTCCTGCTCGGTCGCAATGCGTTCCCGGAAAAGGATTTTTCCTTCGCGATCGAGCACGACGCCTTCGATTTTAGTGCCGCCTAAATCAATCCCGAGTCGAAACATGCGTCCATTTTTATGGAATTTGCCGGGACTGTAAATAGAAAAGGCCTTTCCCGTCCCTTGCGGCGTCCCTCCAAATGGATTACTATGGTGGGACTTTATGAAAAAGAACTCCCCTTCCCAGCTGACGCCCCCGGACGGTGAACGCAAAGTGCTCCTGCACTCCTGCTGCGCGCCCTGTTCGGGCTCGGTCATCGAAGACATCCACAAGTCGGGGATCGACCTTACCATTTACTTCTATAACCCGAATATCCATCCCCGGGAAGAATACGATCTCCGCAAGGAAGAAAACATCCGTTTCGCCAAGAAAAACGGGATTCCTTTCATCGATGCGGATTATGACGCGGACCGGTGGTTCCAGGAGATGAAAGGCCACGAGATGGATCCCGAACGCGGCGAGAGATGTTCGATGTGCTTTGAGATGCGCTTCGTGAAAACGGCCGAGTACGCGTCGAAAAACGGCTTCAAGGTAATCACGAGCTGTCTGGCGATTTCCCGCTGGAAAGATTTTGATCAGGTGACAAATGCGGGCATCCGCGCGGCTTCGCTGTTTCCGGGCGTGACGTATTGGGCGTACAACTGGCGGAAAGACAGCGGATCGCAGCGCATGATTGAGATCGCGCGGGAAGAACGGTTCTACCAGCAGCAGTATTGCGGGTGCGCCTATTCGCTCCGCGACACCAACGAATGGCGCATGAAAAACGGGCGCGGGAAAGTGCAGCTCGGCCAGGATTACTTTTCCCCGGAACCCAAGCCCTGCGGCGGGGACAAATCCGCTCCCTGAAACATCCGCTTCCTCTTAAAACAAAAAGGCCTGCCCGATGAAGGGCAGGCCTTTTTTATTCCAATTGCTCGGCGATTACGAACCGTAACCTGCTTCAGCCGCCTGGCGCATGCGGTCGCGGAGGTCGCCGCGCTCGCTCTGCTCGCGATCGAACCGGCGCTCGCGCGAATATTCCAGGGTCCGCTGGGCTTCGGCCATCTGGGCCTGAACCATGGGATCCCGCTTGTTCTGGGCGCCTTTATAAGCGTCCGCGGCGCTATAGAGGTGGTTGGCCAGCAGGGGCCCCAAACCCGCCCACACGACTCCGCCGCCGACCGCCGTTCCGAGAACCGCGATGGTCGTGATGGAAGCCACTTCGACGCCCGCCATGATTTTGCTTTTCGTGGTTCCGAACTCGCCGTTCAGGGCCTGACCCGTCGTGGGAAGCAAAAGCGAAGCTCCGGCTTCCTTAGCGCCCACTGCCAAAGCAGAAGGTGCCTGGACGGATAAAAGCATGAGAACAACGATTAAACCAGACAGTGCTTTGCTTTTCATAAAACCTCCGAGAAAAAGGGTAAACCGGATTATTTTCCAGCCGTTTCGTTTTTTTTCGGCTGATTGCGGCCAATCTTAACGCTTTTCTAAATAAGTGTCAACGACGCGGGGCTGTCTCCGGCTTTATTTTCCGTACACGATTTTGGGAACGCTGCGCTTTTGACGAAAACAGCGGCGAGTTTCTTCGAGAAGTTTTTTCAGCGGGAAAGATTGGTAGCCGTCGTCGTAAGGCTGAAGGTAAGCGGAGGCGCTTTCGACGAGCGCCTCGTAACCGGCGGGATTATTTTTCTGATAATGGACAAAAGCCGCGGCGATTTGGATCAGGCCCTGATAAAAATCGCGGGCCTCTCCATTTTCTTCCCGCCAAAGCGCTTCCAGGACTTCGTGCGCTTCGAAAAACTTTTCTTCATTGAAGAGGCAGACGAATTCGTGAAGCCGCCGATCGGAATCAGGCACCCCTTATTTCCACTTGGCAAGAAACTGGGTCAACAGCCGTACGCCGACGCCTGTCGCCCCCATGTTGACATCGAAGCGGGGCCCATCGCTCCAGGCCGTACCCGCGATGTCCAGATGAACCCAGGGCGTTTTCTCCGGCACGAATTCCTGCAGGAATTTGGCGGCCGTAATGGTTCCGGCATATTCCCCGCCGATGTTTTTGAGGTCGGACTGCGGGCCCTTGATCTGCTGGGCATATTCATCGTACATAGGCAGCTCCCAGCAGCGTTCGCCCGATTCCAGACCCGCCTCTTTGACGCGGTTGGCCAGCTTGTCGTCATTGGTCATGAGGCCGATGGCATGACCTCCGAACGTATACGCGCACATGCCGGTCAGCGTGGCCAGGTCGATGATGGCTTTGGGATTGTAACGCGCGGAATAAGCGAGCGCGTCGGCCAGGATCAGCCGGCCTTCGGCGTCGGTGTTCAGGACTTCCACGGTTTTTCCGCTGAACATGCGGATGATGTCGCCGGGACGCTGGGGATTTAGCGCCACGTTGTTTTCAACGGCTGGAGCAAGCCCCACGATGTGAACCGGCAATTTCAACCCGGCCACGGCCTTGAACGTACCGATCACCGCCGCGGCGCCCGACATATCATACTTCATTTTTTCCATGCCCTTGGAAGGCTTGATCGAAAGCCCGCCCGTGTCGAACGTCACGCCTTTTCCGACAAGACAGACGGTTCCGCGGTTTTGATATTTCTTGCCGTACTCGAGAATGATGAGCGCGGGCGCGTGAATGCTGCCCTGGTTCACGCCGAGAATGCCGCCCATTTTCAACTTGGCGAGTTCCGTCTGCCCCAGGATCTTGCAGGAGACGCCGCTTTCTTCCGCCATCTTCGCGGCCCTTGCGGCCAATTCCGGCGGGGTCAGGACGTTCGCGGGTTCGTTGATGAGGTCGCGCGTGAGCAGAACGCCTTCCGCGATCACCCGGGAAGCGTCCATGGCTTTGCGAAGCCCGGCTTCGGCGCCGCGGGGCGCAAGAAGTTCCAGAACCGGCTCGGACGCCTTGGCGTCTTTGGATTCGGTTTTGTATTTTTTAAAATCATATGACGCGAGGATAGTGATCTCAGAAAAAATTCCCGCGGCAACGGCCGGCGTGACTTGTCCTGCGATAAAACCTGGCAGCAGGACGCGCCCGCGCTGCGCTTTTCTATCCAGCACCAGTTTAACGATCTGGCCCGCGGCTTTGCGGCAGCAGAGTTTTTTGAACGTTTTTTTGGAGCCCAGGCCCAGGAAAACGATTTCTTCGGCCTGAACGTAAGAAGCGCCGTAAGAAGAAAGGACTTCCCCGAACTTGCCCGAAAACCGTTTCTTGGCCACGGCGGATTTCAGAAGGGCACCGGCGGAAGGCTCCAGCTTGGCGAGCTCGGCCGCGGGCGGCGTATTTTCGAAAACGCCCACGATAAAAATGTCGGCGGGCTTGGTTTTAGCGGTGACCAAAAGTTCCGTTTTCATCCTAACCTCCTGGGATCAACATGATTTCGGGGGCCTCGATTTTATCGCATTCTCCGGCCTGCTGAAACTGTTTTTAGGTTCTTTAGTAGAAATGCGCGCCCAACAAGGATAAAATACGGCGCGTATGACGCAAAAGAACAGCAAAAAAGACAGAACCGTACTCTGGTGGGTCCTGTGGATCACCGCGACGATCGTTTCTTTTTTTGCGGCGAACGCTTTCTGGACTCCGATCATTGCCGCGCGCTACGGCAGCATCCGTGAAAACTCCACGGCCCTCGTCTGGGTCGCCGCGGTCTTCGGCACCTGGCTCGTCATCCTGGTCCCCTTGATCGTGGTCATGTACCAGAAAGTCGACAAGGCCTATGAAGATGCCCGCATCCGCCGGGAAACCGCGGCGCAGAAATTCCGGTCGCTCAACATAAACCGGGAACGCCGCCTGCTGAATCCGGCCCTGCGGCAAAAACTCAGAAACGCGCCCGAGACCATTCAGGGCGGACATCTCGTCAACGCCCGGCTTAAAGACGGACGCGAAATCCCGAATCTCTTCATCGCCGGCGGCGAAGAAATCCTCGGGATCTACGATCAGGAAAACCTTCCTTTCGAAGCCTCGGAAATCCTCGATATCGAACAGGTCGACATGACCCATCCGCCCTTCTTTACTCCCACCAAATGGCTGCGTTTGGACGGAGTCCAGCCGTAATCTTTTTTTCAACAATTGTAATTACACGGCGGGGCCTTGCTGCGGCGCCGGAGCCGGCGCCTGGTCGCGGGTCTTCTGATTGCAGATGCTTTTGACGGTAAGCGAAGGCGCCTTCTCGATGCCTTCCTGGTAGTTGAACATGGGGATCGTATCCCACGGGCAATGCTTGGCGCAGAGCGCGCAGCCGATGCAGCGTTCGATGTCGACTTCGACGACTTGCTGGAACTGGGCGAAATCCGCGCCGGGAACGATTTCGATGCAGTCGACGGGGCAGAAAACAATGCAGGCTTCGCAGCCCGTGCACCCATGCTGATCAATGACCGCCAGCAGCCGGGGCTCTTTTTTGCGCTCCGGCTTTTTAGCGATCTGAGGCGTTCTGGGACCACTTCTCGCAGTGTTTTCAGTCATAGGCGCGGGCTCATCTTATCACGATAAAGTTATCGTGAGCCATCATAAAAATCTTCACCCTTATTCTACCGTAACGCTTTTGGCTAGATTGCGCGGCTGATCCACATCGCGTCCGTTCAGGACCGCCACCTCATAGGCAAAAAGCTGCAAAGGA
This sequence comes from Verrucomicrobiia bacterium, assembly GCA_035495615.1. Taxonomy (NCBI): domain Bacteria; kingdom Pseudomonadati; phylum Verrucomicrobiota; class Verrucomicrobiia; species Verrucomicrobiia bacterium. The sequence continues at coordinate 9,749 of DATJFP010000015.1, forward strand.
AGCGCCGCCAAAATCGGCGAAAAAACTTCCGGCGTGCGGGGAATGGGCCAAAAAGCATGAGACAGGCGCTTCAACGCCGCATCGCCTTCGGAGCCGATCGAAATGACGATGCCTTCGCGCGCGCGGATTTCCTGGATGTTCGAGATCATCTTTTCATAGGTCTTCGATTCCGGGGTAATGCACAGGACCGGCTGTTCGCTGTCGACGAGCGCGATCGGGCCGTGCTTCATTTCCCCCGCGGCATAGCCATGGGCATGCGCGTACGAAATTTCCTTTAATTTCAACGCGCCTTCCAGGGCCGTGGGATAATTATAGCCCCGTCCCAAATAAAGGAAGTTGCGCCTCTTGTAATGCTTCGATGCGGTCTTGCGGATTTCTTTCCGGGATTCCAGGACTTTTTCGCAGGCCGCGGGAATTTTCCGGAGTTCTTCTATTAATTCGCGGATGGCCTTGGGCGCCAGCGTCTTCCTGATCCGCGCCATGTAGATTGAAAAAAACGCCAGGGTCATGAGCTGGGCCGTATAAGCCTTGGTCGAGGCCACGCCGATCTCGGGCCCGGCATGAGTGTAAATGACGGCCGCGGCTTCGCGTGCGATCGTGCTGCCCAGGACATTGACGACGGCCATCGTCATGGCGCCTTTGCGTTTGGCTTCGCGCAGCGCGGCCAGCGTGTCCGCGGTTTCCCCCGACTGCGTGATCAGAATCACGAGGTCGTCTTTCGTCACAATCGGATCGGTGTAGCGGAATTCACTCGAGACCTGGCACACGGCCGGGACCTTGGCCAGGTCTTCCAGCATGCGCCCGCCGACAAGACCCGCATGATAAGCCGTGCCGCAGCTGACGATGAAAACCTTTTTGATTTTTTTGAGCTTGGCTTCCTCGACGCGGCTGAGCGTATCGAAATAGACGCTGCGTTTGATTGTGAGGCGCTTGTTCAGCGCCTCGCTCATGACGCGCGGCTGTTCGAAAATCTCTTTGAGCATGTAATGCGGGTAGCCGCCTTTTTTTGCCTGTTGGATATCCCAGCTGACGCTCACGGGCGCGCGCGAAATCTGTTTTCCGGTTTTCAGGGAATAGACGCGCACCTTGTCTTTCGAAACCCGCGCGTATTCCTCGTCTTCCAGATAAAGAACTTTTTTCGTATAGGCAAGCAGCGGGGTCACGTCGCTCGCGATGAAGTTTTCGCCGTTTCCGAGGCCGATGCAGATGGGATTCGAGCGCCGGAATACCAGAAGTTCGCCCGGATCTTCCGGAGAGATCGCCACGAAGCAGAAAAAACCTTCCAGCCGCTTGATGGCTTTGACGAAGGCGCTCGTGAAATCGGCGGTTTTGTAATACCAGCCGATGAGGTTCGCCGCGACTTCAGTATCGGTCTGCGAGGCGAAAGGCACTTTCTTTTGGGAAAGTTCGGCCTTCAGGGCTTCGTAATTTTCCACGATGCCGTTGTGGACGAGGACAAGGCGCCCGGAAAAATCCACGTGCGGGTGCGCGTTCGCGCGCGAGGGCTCGCCGTGTGTGGCCCAGCGCGTGTGGCCGATGCCGGCATGGCTTGCCACCGCTTTTCCGCGTATCGCCTCTTTCAGCGCGGAGAGTTTTCCTTTTTCCTTGGCCAGCCAAAGTCCGGAAGACTTCTCACGCAGGCAGGCAAGGCCCGCGGAATCATAGCCGCGGTATTCCAAATGCTCGAGCCCCTGGATGAGGACAGGCACGGCTTGCCGGTAACCTACGTATCCTACGATTCCGCACATGGTCTTTCGTCCTCAAGGGTGAAGATAACTTTGACAGGGGCTTTTAATTTCAATAGTATGACGCCTATGGCGGCCAATCAACGCAAAAATTTCTTCATCAACAAGCCTCTCCAAATCCGCTTCATGCTGTATCTTACGCTTCCCGTCATGATCATTACCACCGTCATCATGGTGGGCCTTTATATCGGTATTTGGGGAAACATGCTTGATGCCTTCTCCAACGAACGGGTTCGCAACGATCTGCTGACGGCCTCGCGGCTCACCGAATACGAAAACGCGCGCCTGCCCGAAGGCCAGCAGGAATCTTCGACGCTGCGCTTCTTCAAACAGGCCGAAAAATTGAGCGCGCGCCAGCGCGAGGTCTTCAAAGACATCCTGGACGACACCAACAAGAAAATCATCCCCAAATTCATGCTGCTGCTCGTCTTCATGGCCTGGGGAACGGTCTTTATTTCGCATAAAATTGCCGGCCCGTTTTTCCGTTTCAGCGCCACCCTCGAGGAAGTGACTAAAGGCAATATGAGAGTCCGGATCCACCTTCGTAAAAAAGACGAGGGCCGCTCCATCGCCGCAAGATTCAATAAGACTCTCGCATTCCTCGACGACACGTTTTCCCAAATCAAAAGCATTATCCGGGAAAACGATTCCAACCGGGACCAGATGGCGGCGAAGCTCAAAGAGGAACTCTCCAAGATCAAGACCAGTGGCGACGTTTAAACGCTCCCGATTCTGGGCCCTCTTTTTGGCCGGATGCCTTCTCTTTCCCGCCGTCGCGCCGGCCGAAGATTTTTCACTCAATCCTCAAGACCGCGACCTTCTCAAGAAAATCCAGAAAGACACTTTCTATTATTTTACCCGCATGTCCGACAAAGAAACCGGGCTCACGCGGGATTCCTCGCGTCCGGGCTCTCCGGCTTCCATCGCGGCCACGGGATTCAGCCTCGCGGCGCTTGCGATCGGCGCTTCCAACAAATGGGTGCCCGAAGAATGGGCCTATGAGGCCTTGCGCAAAACCTTGAAGAACCTGCTGACCAAAGCCCAGCATGAACACGGCTTCTTTTATCACTTTCTCGATCCGCGGAGCTCCCGGCGCGTGTGGGCTTCGGAAGCCTCGTCCATCGACACCGCGCTTCTTGTCGCGGGCGCGCTTGTCGCGGCGCAGTATTATCCGGGCACGGACATCGAGCGGATGGCTCATGAGCTTTACAACCGCGTGGACTGGCAGTGGATGCAGAACGGCAACGACCTTGTCTGCATGGGCTGGAAACCCGAAAGCGGCTTCTTGCCTTATTATTGGGACACGTACAACGAGCACCTGATCATCCAGGCGCTTGCCATCGGATCGCCTACGCATGCTATTGGCCGCAACGCCTGGAACGCATGGCAACGGCTCGAAGACGACTACAACGGCCACCACGTCGTGTACGGCAATTCCGGCAGCCTTTTCATGTATCAATTTCCGCAGGCTTTCATTGATTTCAGGAATTTGGACGACGCGGGCGTGAACTACTTCACCAATTCGAGAGAAGCCGCGCTGGCCAACCGCGATTATTCGCTGGCGGTGCGGCACCTGCACAAAGGCTATTCTGAATTTTCGTGGGGCCTATCCGCCTCGCTGGGGCCGGGCGGTTACAAAGCTTATGGCGCAAAGCCGGGCGAGGGCCTCGAAGACGGCACCATCGCGCCTTACGCGGCGCTTTCTTCCATCGTGTTTACTCCGAAGGAATCGGTGGCTACGGCGCGCTTTTTCTTCGACCAGTACGCCAACGACCTCTACAGCCACTTTGGATTCAAAGACAGCTTTAACCTGGACAAGCACTGGTGGGCCGGCGAATACATCGGCATCGACCAGGGCGTCACGCTTTTGATGCTGGAAAATTTCTTGAACGACGGGATTATTTGGAAAAAATTTATGGATCTGGAGGCCGTGAAAAAGTGGATCGAGGTCTGCAAACTGCGGGCGAAGGGAACTACTCCTTCGTCATGAAGCGAATCACGAGGCGGGCCACGGTTTCTTCCATGACTTCCGGAGTAAGGTAAGTCCCGTTCTGGATCTCTTCGCGGATTTCCTGGGTGCGGCCCATGTTAGGGTCGGGTTCAGAAGGAATCAGCTTCGCGTACTTCCTGACTTCCTCCCACAGCCCTTCATCCTCGCCGTGCTCGACGGCAGGACGCTGGACTCTGATCCTGCGATGGCGATGACGGTATTCCCCTTCCGATCCCTTCATAAGAAATGTCCCCAAGAAATAGCTTTTGCGACGGAAAAACCCTGGCAGGGTGTCCAAGCAATTATCGGCGGGGCTCCGGGGAACCTTCATCAAATTTTACGAGGTTTTTTCAAATCCTCCCTTTTACTGGATTTTTAAGCCTTTCCCTTACGCTTCCAGAGTCAACTCTCCTACTTTTTTCATCAAATGCGATCTCAGGCGAGTCACCACCTTCGTGTGAATCTGGCAGACCCGGGACTCGGAAACGTCCAGGATTTCTCCGATTTCGCGCAGCGTAAGATTTTCGTAGTAGTAGAGAACGATCACGAGCTTTTCCTTTTCCGGGAGCTCGTCAATGGCATGCGCCAGGATTTCCTTCACTTCGCTCTGGTGCACGTAATTAAACTGGTTCGTGATCAGCGAGTCCTCGATTGTCTGAAGACGTGAGATCGGCTTATTGCCGTCGTCATTCTGCCAGACTTCGTCGAGCGACAGAAACGTCGTGGAATTCAGATCGCTGTAAATCGAATTCAGTTCCGTGGTCGAAATATTGAGAGCCTTGGACAGTTCTTCGTCGCTGGCGATGCGGCCGTATTTCTCTTCGAGCTCTTTGCATTTCTTTTCGATCTCGCGGGCCTTCTTCCTGAGAAGACGCGGGGCCCAGTCCAGTTTACGCAGCTCGTCCATGATGGAACCGCGGATCCTGGAAACGGCATATGTTTCGAACTTGTTTCCCTGGGAGACGTCATACTTATTGATGGCGTCGAACAGGCCGAGGATACCGTAGCTGACGAGATCGTTGAATTCGACGTTGGGCGGAAGACCGATGGCCACGCGTCCGGCCACATATTTCACGAGATACAGGTATTTTTTCACAATGTCTTCGCGTAAAGCCTGGCTCTTCGTGCGCTTGTACTTTTTCCACATCCTTATTTCGTCTTCACGCATTGGAGGTTCTCCTTTAGTTGGGGGTGCTCAATAAAAGTTTATGAATCATTTTTTGACCCGCTGGTCTTCGAGGATCTTTTTGATTTGCAGCAGGGTGTAGTTTTTGGATTGAAGAATCTTGATCTGCTCCAGCCGGTCAAAAACAGTTTCGTCATAAAGGCGGTGGCCGGACACGGTGCGCCGCGCTTCTTGGATGAGTCCCGTAAGGGTGTAGTTATGAATGGTTTGCCTGGAAAGTCCGGTGTATTGCATCACTTCGCCTATTTTGAATAGTTTTTCCCTCTTCACGAAGAAAGGGCCCCTTCTTTTCCTTGGACTTCCTTCAAAAGCTCCTGCGCTTCGTTGTCGTCGGGCTTGAGCAGCAGAATTTTTTGGATGGACAGCTTGGCCGGACCCCACTGTTTTGCTTCCATCTTTTCCCGGGCCTCGGCTTTGTAACGCGTGACCCGCTGCTCGATCTCGTCCGAATACATTTTTTTCAAGAAGACCGCGTCCTGCTTCCCTTCGGCAAAGACCTCATTGCGAATGTCGTCGACCAGCGATGAAGCCGCGACGTTCTCGGGGTCGAAGGTAAATACTTTCTCCGCGGCATCCAGCGCTTCTTCGTACTGCTTTTCGTGGTAGAGCTCCCTCGCCCGCTCAAGCCAGGTCTTGGCCTGGTCGCGCTTTTCGTCTTTGTCGAGATCCTCGGGGCGCGCCGTGTCGAAGGCCTCTTTATGCCGTGCGATTTCTTTGTCCAGGATCTGGGCCATGAGTTTTTGCGCTTCTTCGGACGCCGGATCCGACTCGAGCACCTTGCCGGTCAGCTGACGCGCGCGGTAATACTCGCCCGTATCCAGGGCCTGCCGGGCTTCTTTCATCAAAAGCTCGTGAGAAGCCGCTTCATGGGTGAAACCTTGGCAGCCTGCGAAAACGCCTAAGAGGATGAGTGGGATTTTTTTCATTAATTTCATCATGTTTACAAAATGTAAATTACAATCTGTAAATTACAATCTATAAATATGATCGCCCAGCGTCAAGCTTTATTTACAACTATTTTTAGCAATAACTAGCATTAGTATTACGGAACTTACCCGGCTACTAGATATTGTGTTTAAAAAAGTGGGGTTATAGCTTTGGAGGGAAGTCGCCGATAAAAACAATACTCGAAAACAAAGGGAGCTCGATGACTTACGAGAGACTGCTTTATTTGAAATTTCGGCGGGGAATTTCGACTTACGAACTCATGAAGCGGTATCCTCGAGATATTAAACGCGTGAGCGAAGTTGCCCTTCTCGACATTCCCGAGGAAACACTCAAAGAAATCATTCCGGAAGACAAAGTCCTAAACCGGATCATTCGTCTCAAAAAGAAAATGGATCGTCAAACGAAGGACTGAAGGATCTCCGCCTTCAGCCGGGGAAGTCAGCGCCCGGAAAAAATCCCCATTTTCCGGAATTTTTCGTAGCGCGCCTGAGGAAGTTCTCTTCGGGGGATCTCTTTCAATTCCGCCAAGGCCCTGTCCACCGCGGAACGAATATTTTCAGCCGTGGCTTCGAAATCACGATGAGCTCCGCCGAGCGGCTCGTGGATCATGCCATCGATCACGCCCAGCTGGATGAGATCGGCCGCCGTCAGCTTCAAAGCGCGGGCCGCTTCTTCGGATTTGGCAGTGTCTTTCCACAGAATTGCGGCGCAGCCTTCCGGCGAGATGACCGAGTAATAGGCGTTTTCGAGCACGAAAACACGGTCGCCGACGCCGATACCCAGCGCGCCGCCGCTTCCGCCCTCGCCGATCACGATCACGATGATGGGCACTTTGAGATCGGCCATTTCCCGCAAATTATAGGCGATGGCCTCGGCCTGCCCGCGCTCCTCAGCGCCGATGCCGGGATAGGCGCCGGGCGTGTCCACGAAACACAAGATCGGAATGGAAAATTTGTCGGCAAGCCTCATGATCCTCATGGCCTTACGGTAGCCTTCGGGATGAGCGCTTCCGAAGCTGCGGAGCAGGTTTTCCTTCGTATCGCGGCCCTTTTGATGGCCAATAATGCAGAGGGGCTCCTGGCCCGACCATTTGGCAAAGCCCGCGACAATGGCACGATCGTCGCTGAAATGACGGTCGCCGCACAGCTCCACGAACTCTTTGGTCAGATAATTGATGTAATCAAGCGTATAGGGACGGAGAGGATGGCGCGCGACCTGGACGCGCTGCCAGGGCGTCAGATTATCGAAGATATCCTTGAGGGCCTTCTCCAGCTTTTTCTTCGCGCTGGTAATCTCGCCCGAAAGGTCGATGCCCTGGTTGGCGGACTCCTGAAGCTCGTGGATCTTCTTTTCCAGTTCCAGCACCGGCCTCTCAAAAGGAAGGCAGGCGCCTGAAAGGGTGCGGGAACCCAGAATAACTTTGGGTTTTTCCGGTTCCGCGGAATCTTCCTTTCTGCGTTTTCCGTTATTTTTTTTCTTTGTCATGAGTTTGTCCAAGGACGCCTTTCTCTCAGATTAATCGTCAACGGTTACCGACGTTCCGACCGGAATAAGGTCGTACAGCTCTTCGACTTCCTGGTTCAGCATGCGGACGCAGCCCATCGTTTCCTGCTTACCGATCGAGTCCGGAAGCGTGGTCCCGTGAATCCCGTAGCCTTTGAAATCAAATCCGAGCCAGCGCGTCCCCAGGATATTTTCCGGGCTGTTGGAGGGCACGACCGCGCCCGCGTAATACCATGTCGGATTTTCGAGCTTGTTCACGATTTTAAAAGTTCCGACGGGCGTTTTGTTGTTCTCGCCCGTGGCCACCCGGTATTTTTTGAGGGGTTTCCCGTCGAGCTCGAGCGCCAGCGTATTGTCCGACTTGTCGACATGCACGGAGAAAGCCTTCTTGATCACCTTCAACTTCTGGTTCGGAAAAATCTTGTCGTTTTTGAGCCCGTTGACTCTTCTTAAAAGAGAAATCGTGGTTCCGTATTTTTTGGCGATCTTGTAAAGGCTGTCGCCCGGCGCCACCTTATGCGTGGAACTTTCAGGGCTTTCCTGCGGCGAAAACAAAAGCTTCCAGTTGACCTCGGCGAAGGCGTCGCGGAAGAGATCTTTTTTGTCTTCGCTCACGCTGGAATCCATGATGAGTTCTTCGTAAATATTCCGCGCTTCCAAATATTTTCCATTCGCGGCCAGGGCCTCGGCATCAGCTTTTTTCTGTTCCGAAAGGTCCTGCTGGGGTTCCGGCGGCGGCTGGTAGGCAGGCGCGGACTGACTCGCCGGCTCCGGCGCAGATTCGGCGGGCGCCGCAGGCGCGGCCGTTTGATCGTAGTAGTTCGGCGGCGGCGCGGTCGAAGAATCTATCGGCGCTTCAGGAACCGTCTGCTGCGCGGCCTGCGCGGCCTGCGTGTCCTGCGAGGTTCCGTACGAGGTTTCCGAGGGAGCGGGTTCTGCGGCGGTGTCCGAAGTAAAAAGATCTTGTGATTCCGTGGGCGTGGGGGAAGGGACCGGAGCTTCGCTTCCGTAATCATAGCTCTGCGAAGGAGCTTCGCTCGCGCCTCCATACGCATAACCTGCGGCCGAAGGTGCAGGCTGGCTGTCGTAAGGATGGGTGTCGGCCCACGAGTCATCCGTTTGGGCAAAAAGAGGCGCGGAGAACAAGACCAGCATCAATACCGCAAAAGAAATTTTTTTCACTTGAAAGCCTCGCATAAAAGAAAGCTCATGAAGAAGCCTACGAAAGCCCCGGCAAAAACTTCAACGGGCGTATGTCCCAGCAGCTCCTTGAGACTCTCTTGGTTGACATGGCCCTTCTCGAACAACTCGCGCGAGATCTGATTCAAAACCTGCGCCTGCTTTCCGACACTCCGCCGAACGCCGGCCGCATCGAACATGATGATGATCGCAAAAACAAGCGCCATCAGGAAAGGCATGGAAACAAAACCGTAATAAAAACCCGTCGAAGTCGCAACGCTGGAAACCGTGGCCGAGTGGGAGCTCGGCATGCCGCCCGTATCAAAAATCCACCGCAGATTGAACCGCTTCTCCCGGATCATTCCGTGGATGACCTTAGCCAATTGAGAGAGCGCCCAGCTGAAAAAGGCTGCCCAATAGGCCTTAATGGGACTAAACGGCTCTTGTAGTAATAATGGATTCACTTTTTAACGGGTAAGAAATGAGGAGTTGACGGACTTCGCGATATATGATTTAATTAAAAATATTTTATTATTTTTATTAATAATATACGGCTCCGATCGTGAGAGTTTGGATTATAAGGAGGCCCCCAGTAAAAAGCAAGGGGGTTTTATGATCGCAACAATCGACACTGCAACGTGCTTAGGCATTCAGGCCATCCCCGTCCAAATCGAGGTGGACGTCGCCTCAGGCCTGCCCCAGCTGGCCATTGTGGGCCTTCCGGACACGAGTATTAAAGAAGCCCGGGAACGCGTCAAATCTGCCATTAAAAACAGCGGCTACCGCTTTCCTCCGGACCGGATCACTATCAACCTGGCTCCGGCGCACATCAAAAAGGAGGGGCCGGCATTCGACCTTCCGATTGCCCTGGGCATCCTTGCGGCCACGGGCCTGATTCCCGTGGAAAAATTGTCCGAATACTTATTTCTTGGAGAGCTGGCTCTCGACGGCTCGCTCCGCCCTTTCAAAGGCGCCATTGTGGTTGCGGAAAGCCTGCATCATTACCGCGCCCTGGTGCTCCCGCAGGACAACGCGAAAGAAGCCAGCCTGGAAAAAAGAGCCGCCGTCTATGCGGTGAAAAACCTGCGCGAAGTCGTGGAATTCCTGCGCGGCGAACGAAACCTCGAGCGGCTTGTTCCCGCGCCTTGGGATTCCGGCGCGGCTCCCCCTCCGGAACACGCGTCCGACTTTTCCGAAGTACGGGGCCAGCCCATGGCAAGACGCGCCGCGGAGATCGCGGCCGCGGGCGCTCACAATCTACTCTTGATCGGATCGCCGGGAGCGGGCAAGACCATGATTTCGCGGCTGATCCCCAGCATTCTTCCTCCCCTCTCTTACGAGGAATCCCTCGAGATCACCAAGATTCAAAGCGTGGCGGGCATGACCACGACGGATTTTCCACTCGTGCGGACGCCTCCTTTCCGCAGCCCGCATCATTCTATTTCCGCGGCGGCCATGGCCGGTGGAGGCGGCTGGCCCAAGCCGGGAGAGATTTCTCTGGCTCACACCGGCGTTCTGTTTCTGGACGAACTTCCGGAATTCCGGCGGGACGTGATCGAAACGCTGAGAGCGCCGCTCGAAGAAGGGTGCATCACGATTTCGCGGGCGAAGATGCAGGCCGTATATCCCTGCCGCGTCATGCTTGTCGCGGCCATGAATCCTTGCCCCTGCGGCCAGCTCTACGACTCGCGCAAAACCTGCCGCTGCTCGCTCGGGCAGATCCAAAAATATCAGGCGCGGCTTTCAGGCCCGCTTCTCGACCGCATCGACCTGCATGTGGAAGTTCCCGCAGTCTCTTACAAGACGCTCGCTCAGGAAGAACCCGCGGAAGGTTCTTCGTCGATACGGAAGCGCATCATGCGCTGCCGGGAAATCCAGAAAAGGCGCTATCCGGACCGCGTGTTCAAGTCCAACGCCTTGATGAAGCCGCGCGAGGTCAAATGCCATGCGGGCCTGGATGACGAGGGAAAGAATCTCCTGGAAAGGGCCATGAAAGAATTGGGATTGTCCGCGCGGGCGTATTACAAAATCATCAAGATTGCCAGAACCCTCGCCGATCTGGAAATGGCCGGCCGCGATGAGGATATAGATCAAATGAAAGATGCGCCGGTTTCGGTACCGCATATCGCAGAGGCGATCCAGTTCCGGGCGCTGGACCGCCGCTGGGGCACCTGAATCAGTCTTTGAGCACGGTAAAAGTGAAGCGGGTGCCTTTTCCCAGCTGGCTTTCCGCGAAAATCCTGCCGCCATGCAATTCAATGATGCCCTGCGAAATCACGAGTCCGAGGCCGGACCCTTTTTCGGCATGGCCGTCCTTTTTTCCGAATTGCTCAAATTTGCTGAATAACTTGGGGAGATCTTCGGCGGCAATTCCCGGACCGGTGTCTTCGACCGAAAACTGAACATAAGGCTCCTTTATTTCGACAGCGATGGAAACGGAGCCGCGCTCGGTGAACTTGATGGCATTCCCAATGAGATTGGTTAAAACCTGAACCATCTTTTCCCGGTCCACCATCGCCTCGATGGTCTTTCCGGAACCAAATAATAGTTTCAGATTTTTTTTCTCGGCGCGCGCGCGGAAGGTGGCCATGACTTCTTTGATCAGTTCCGCGACGTCCACCGATTCTTTGTTGAGAACCGTTTTTCGGGATTCGATCTTGGAAACGTCGAGCAGATCGCTCACGATCCTCAGCAGGCGGAGCATGGCCCGCGAAACCAACTCGAGCATTTCCTTCTGGTCCACCGTGACCGGCCCGTGAAGGCCTTCGATTAGCTGCGCCACGCCTTCTTTGGCGATGCTGACAGGCGTGCGAAGCTCGTGCGTCACGATATCCACGAAATCATCTTTGAGTTTCTGCAGCTTCACTCGTTCGGAAATATCCTTGATGATACCGATGGATCCCGTAATGGTGCCGTCGGACGAAGTCAAAACCGAAACGGCGATATCAACTGGAATAATGCTCCCGTCTTTGCGGATGATGTGGGTATCGATGCGGTGCTGAGACCCTTTTTGCCGGACGTTCAACGAGCGG